>JADZFP010000642.1 GCA_020849825.1 Saprospiraceae bacterium | reverse complement strand
GCTGGCCCTGGCTGGCGCTGGGCTTTGCTGGCTGGTGCTGGGCTTTGCCCAGTGCCACGGTTCCCGCCAGCGCGTCAAATCCACTTTCCTGTTCCTGCGACAACATATCTTGAGAGCAGGAAGATGCCTTTTCCCCAAAACCTAAAACCCAATTCCCGCTCCTCTCCGGTCTATTTTGGCATTACCTTCCCCTCATGAAACGCCTTCTCCTCGCTACCGCCATTTTATACAGCCTGTCTTTCTCCGCACAGGCCCAGATCGACATTCCCGGTATGGGAAAACACCCCGTGCAAAACGGCTACGCCAAAACCCTGCGCGGCGAAACCCTGCCTTATTTCTCTATTTATCCCGACTACGCCCGCACGGCCCTGCTCACCCGCTGCACCGACGGCAACATGGCCATCGAGTGGGAAACGGCGCCCGCCGATCCGAAGGAACCGTACGTGTATTTCAGCTGGATTGCCGCGCACGCCACCGGCACCAGCGGCGGCATCCGGCATTTCGACCTGTATATCGACGACCGGAAGGCGCTGACCTTCTCCACCTTGCCGAAAAACTACCCGCGCAGCTGGACCTTCGCGGGCCCCGACAGCACCCGCCTTGTGTTTGTCCATGAAAAAAACGACGGCGCCGCCGACGCGCACGGCGTGGCCTATCTGCGCGTTCCCGCTTCGCGCTGCACGCCCGGCCGGCCGCTTCGCCTCAAAGTGGTGGGCCAGGCGCAGGACAGCCGCGACTGGTACATGACATTCCAATACACATTTGAAGAAAAAATAGACCTCGAAGCCCTGCCCTTTCTCCTGCGCGGCAATCCGCCCCGGCAGCCCCTGCAATGCACCGTGTTGCATTTCGGCGCGCCGGATACGCTGCGTTACCGCGTCGATGGCGGCCCCGAACAACGCCAGCCCGTTCGCAACGGACTGCAAACCTTTACCATTCCCGTAGAAGCCGTCGCGGCGCCCAAAAGCCTCGTGATCGAAGCCCATATCGGCCGGCAAGCGGCCGTGCGGCGTGAGCTCAGGCTCCGGCCCGTGGTGCGCCGCGACATTTATCTGGTACACCACTCCCATACCGACATCGGGTACTCGCACTACCAGGAAGACGTGGCCGCCATTCACACCCAAAACATCCGGGAGGCCCTGCGCATGATCGACAAAACCCGCGATTACCCCGAGGGCAGCCGTTTTGTCTGGAACATCGAATCCTTGTGGGCCGTGGAAAATTTCCTGCGGGAAGCCACGCCCGACGAAACGCAGCGCTTCGTTGCCGCCGTGAAAAATGGCCGGATCGGTCTGTCGGCGCTCTACGCCAACATCCTCACCGGCCTGTGCTCGCCCGACGAACTGCGCTGGTGGACCGACTACGCCGACACCCTGCGCCGGCGCTATGATCTGCCTATCCGGACGGCTATGTTCAGCGACATCCCCGGCCTCAGCTGGGAGGCCGTGCCCGCGCTGGCCCAAAAAGGCGTGCGTTATTTTTCCAACGGCCCCAACTACATCGAATCGCTCTACGGCTACGGCGACCGCATCGGGTCTACCCTGCTGGTACAGGGCGACCGGCCCTTTTGGTGGAAATCCGCTTCGGGGCGCGACAGCCTCCTGTTCTGGACCTGCGGCAAAGGTTACTCTTCCTGGCATGGCTTCGCGCCCGGCGCGGTGTTCGACCGCGGTCCGCGCAAGATCGCCGCTTACCTCGACTCGCTCGAAGCCGCCGCTTACCCCTACGACATGGTCCAGTGGCGCTACAACATCGTGGCCGACAACGGCACCATCGACAGCACCATCAGCGATTTTGTGCGGCAATGGAACGAAACCTATGCTTCGCCCCGGCTCGTGCTGGCCAATGTGGACGACGTGTTTGTCCTTTTTGAAAAAAAATACGGCGCCACGCTGCCTGTCTGGTCGGGTGAATACACGCCCTATTGGGAAGACGGCGCCTATTCCACCGCCGCCGAAGAGGCCGAAAATCGCCTGCTCAGCAACCGGCTTTCCCAAATGGAACAACTCAGCCGACAGACCCACCAAACCCTTCCGGCCGACTGGTGGTACCAGGCCAAACGGCACGTGTTGTTGTTTCACGAGCACACCTGGGGCTCCTGGAACAGTATTTCGGAGCCCGACGCGCCCTTCTCTATTCGTCAGTGGGAATACAAAAAACGCCTGCTCGACTCGGCGCGCTACGACGTGCAGCGTATTGAGCAGGCTTTGTTGCAACCCAAAAAAAACGAGGCATTTGTCGTGTACAACACCCTTCCCTGGGCACGCAGTGGCGTGGTGGAAATCGCTTGGTCCGCTACCCTGCCTGGCAATGTGTTGCTCGATGAATCGGGCCGAATCGTGCCCACGCAGGTCTTGCCCGACGGGCGACGCATCCTGGTGGCCCGCAACGTGCCCGCCCGCGGCGCGCGGCGCTACCGGCTTAGCCGGATGGACAGTCCGCCCCCCGGCGAGGAAATCGCACCCGTTTTTCAGGCAGCCCACGACCCGGAGACCGGCGCCATTGCCAGTTTGATCGTGAAAGAGCGCGAATGGCTGCGCCCGGGGCCCTACGGCGGCCTTTTGCAGGCCGTGTACGTAGCCGGGCAGGACCCCGCCCGTTTTTATTTGTCAAAATTGCGGCAGGAATGGACGATCAACGGCCCCGTCGTGCGGCGCTGGCAGGCCCGCGCCACGCTCGAAGGCGCCAACGAAGTGCGTTACGAAATGTCGCAATACCGTGGTCTCGACCTGCTGCACCTGGCCGTGGCGATCGATAAAAAAAGCGTGCGCGACAAAGAGGCCCTGCACATTGCCTTCCCTTTCCGGCTCGACAGCGCCACCGTCCGCGTCGGCGTGGGCGATGCGTGGATCAGTCCGGAAGAAGGGCAAATCCCCGGCGCCAACCGCGATTTTTTCAGTGTACAGCGCTGGATCGACGTGTCGGGTCCCTCCGCGGGCGTCACGCTCTCCTGTCCGCAGGCGGCCCTGTTCGAGCTCGGCGCCCCGATCGATGAGCGGCCTTTGCGCCGCGAGCGCAAGATCTGGCTCGACCGCAACGCCTCGTCGCCGCTCCTGTTTCTATACGCCATGAACAACTACTGGCACACCAACTACAAGGCCGACCAAAGCGGCCCGGTGCGTTTCGACATTTACCTGCGTTTCCACGGACCTTTCGACGCGACGCAGGCGGAGCGTTGGGGCCAGGAAGCGGTTTGGGGGTTGGTGGGGCGCTGGGAGTGAGTTCTCAGAATTTCAGGTTTTGATCCTTGTCCCACAGTCCCCAGTAAGCGCCCACATCACCTTCGGCGCCGACTTTCCAGGATTCGTCGAAGGAGGAGAAATAAAAAATCTCGATGCCCTCTTCCTGCGACCATTGCTGGGTGTTGATGAAGTACTTCATGGCATTTTCCGCAGAGGGTTCCGCCGCTTCGAGGCTTTTGCCCTGGCTGGGCCAACCCGTCTCTGTGATGATTACTTTTTTGCCTTTGGCAGCAGCTTGTACGGCCTGTTGGTACATCTGTTTCATATAGACCAAGGAGTAATCGAGATGGCAGCCTTCCCAAAAGGGGTAACAATTGGACAAAACGACATCGCAGGCTTCGGTGATGTCGGGGCAGGCGGTAAACTCGTAGTAAGCGTCCACATAGCCGGTCGGTACCCCCGGAATGGCTTTTTTCACGCGGTGGATGTACTCCAGTAATTCTTCCTCGTTCAGGTCTTTCCGGTAGAGCACTTCGTTGCCTACCGCGGCGATATCGACGTATCCTTCTTTGGCCAATTGTATCAGGCCGGCTATTTCCTGTTCGTTCAGGTCTTTGTCTTTACCCAGCCAGGCGCCCACGAGGGTTTTTAGCCCAAACTCCCGGGCGACTTTGGGCACCAGTTCGTTGCCTTCGATACAGGAAAAGGAGCGCACCCACTTCGTGTAAGGAGCGATGATGGCCATCCGCCGCCGGATTTGTTCTATCGATAGTATATCGCCCGGCTGTTGGCCCTCTTCGTAGGCGCTGTAACAGAGGCCGTGCATGCCTTTTTCCAGGGTCTGGCGAAAGAGGTTTTGAATCTGTTCGGTCGACTTGCCGGTATAGTCTGTTCCGGAAAGGCTCAGGTATTTTCCAAGTTTGAATGACATGTCTGAATGTTGATTTGATTAGGAAACGGAACCGAATTTCTGTTTTTCATGGATGTCCCACAAACCCCACTGCGTGCCTACTTCTCCTTCATGGTGAAGTTTCCAGGATTCATCGAACGAGGAGAAATAGAACAGTTCGATGTTGTTGGCATTGGCCCATTGCTGCGTATTGATAAAATACTTCATCGCATTTTCGGCCGAGGGTCTGGCGTCCTGCACATTTTGTCCCTTGCTTGGCCAGCCGGTTTCTGTGATGATCACTTTTTTGCCTTTTGCCGACTGGCGGATCAGTTCGTACATGTGTTGCAGGTAATGCAGGGCGTAATCGTTGTCGGCGCCTTCCCAGAATGGGTAGCAATTGATCAAAATCACATCGCAGGCATCTGCCAGGGCAGGTTTGTCGAGGAAGTGATAATAGGCATCCACGTAGCCCAGCGGAATGTGTTTGGGCAGCAAGGCGCGTACCCGTTGCAGGTATTGGATAAGTTCCTGTTCGGAAAGTTCGTTTCGCTGCAATACTTCATTGCCCACTGCCGCGACGTCTACCAGTCCGGCTTCGGCCAACTGAACGAGGTTTTGAATTTCGCGTTCGTTCCGCGCTTTGTCCTGACTGATCCAGGCGCCTGCCATGGTTTTCAAACCTTGTTCCCGCGCCACTTTCGGAATCAGCTCATTACCCTGGGTACAGGAGAAGGAACGCGCCCATTTGGTGTAAGGCGCGATGATTGCCATACGCCGGCGAATCTGGTCTTCCGACAAGGTATCTCCTGTTCCCTGACCTTCGGCATAAGGACTGAAGCACAGTCCGTGCATGCCGTTTTGGAGCGTCGTAGAAAACAAAGATTTGATTTCCGCGGTCGTTTTACCGTCGAACTTCAATCCCGAGTTTGTATTCAAATTCAATCCTTTGCTCAGGGCGAGCAATTTGCCCGATAAGTAACCCGACGAGCCGCTTTTGGGGGCTTTTTTAAGGTCGATAGCCGCCCGGACTTCAAGCGCGCGTTCTTCGCTTACATCATAATCATGCATGATCCACATAGCCAGCAGGGTACCGAGGATAGGGACGGCGGAAAAAAACAAACGCAACCCCGTTACGGCGCCTTCCGGCTGGGTGTCGGCATCGGGGGTGAAGCCGACAAAGCTCATAATGGCCCCGCTCAACAACCCGGCGATGGCAAATCCGAACTTCACCATCCACCAATAAATAGCGCCAAAAATGCCTTCCCGTCTTTTGCCCGTGTTCAACTCGTCCAGGTCGCAGACATCGGCGGTCATGGACATCATCAGGGTAAACAAACTGCCGATGCCAAAGGAAAAGAAAGGCAAAGCGAACATATACATATAGGGCTTGCCCGGTACAAACAGGAACCAGAACAAGGTGTAACCGATGATGGAAATGCCCTGTGAAAGCATGAAGGCATTTTTTTTGCCCATTTTTTTCGACATCCACGCCACCGTGGGTATTACCGCAAAAGTGGTAATCAGCGCGCCCACGCTACCGAACAAGGTAGGCCAGAAACCTGCGCCCTTCGTATCGCCATTGAACAAATAATACACAATGATGAAGAAAGAAAAAGACGCGACTGTGTTGAAGGCATTAAATATTAAAAAAGTCGAAAAACACAGTTTTCTGAAAGGACGAATCCGGAAGGCTTCCTTGAAGCCGTTGAGAATTTCTTTGAGTCCCCCCCCTATGTTTTTCAGGCTCAATGGAATGAGGCTGTCGTCGTCTTTGGTAGATTTTCCTTTGATAAACAAGGCGGGAATCATAGCCAGGATCATACAAAATACGCCTACCCAAACAGACAGGGTTCTGGTTGCCGTATCTGCATTTTCAAACCAGGCGGGGTCGTACATCACCACCCAAAACCAGGGAGCAATGACCCAGGCCCATTGACCGATCCACTGTGCGACGGCCATGATATTGGTGCGTTCATGAAAATCGTCGCTCATTTCATAACCCATCGCAACATAAGGCACACTGAAAATGGTGAGGCCTGTATAGAACACAAAAGACCAGAGCAGAAAATAGGTGAAGTTGTATTCCAGCCCATTTTCCCGGTGCAATTGCCACATCGCTACAAACGAGATACCCATGATGACTGCGCCGGCGAATACATAATGCCTGCGCCTGCCCCACACGGAACGGGTGTTGTCGGTAATAAATCCCATAATAGGGTCTGTAATTGAATCATAAACCCGGGGAAGGAAAAACAGGATGCCCCACATCCAGCCGGGGAACCCCAAATCCTGTACCAGTACAACCATGAATATCCCCAGGGCCGCGGGGACCATCTGATTGGCAAGCATACCCAATCCGAAGGCAACCTTTTGCCCGAAAGGAACTTTTTGCAATGATGTAGTAGCGTCACTCATTGTTGGTCTATCGTTTATGAATCAATATGGTTTGAATTGCTTTTTCGCTGATTTTCAATGGAGCAGATTGTTCTCCCAGCGAGAGCAGGATATGCTTTTCGACGTCGGAAGGGTTAAAAACCACGACCGCAATAGAGCCGTCGGGGTTCCGGGCGGCGGTGACCATAAGGGTGTTGTCCGCTTGTTCAAAACCGATCCGTTGCGCTCCCGGCCGAATGAATTTGCTGAAATGCGCCATGGTGTACTAGAGGGGCGTGAAATACACCTCGTCTTTTTCAGGGTCAACGATGACAGGGGCGGTGCACCAGTTTTTAAACCAGTTGGGTCCGCCCTGCCTGTCCAGCACCATGTTCCAGTCAATCCAGCCGTCTACCCAATTGTTGAGGCAGCCGATGATATCGCCTGCATAGCGGTTGACGGGGGCGTATTTGGGGTGTAAATATTTATCCTGCTCCGGCGCCCAGTCCCATCCCCAGTCGGTGGCTTCTTTGCTCCAGTACCAGTCATCGTCCTGCCAATGGGGCGCCTCGGCATCCACGCAGGCTTCCGATTGGATCAAATGTTTTCCGGGCGCTTTGTTGTGCGCATATTGCAGCGCATCGGGAAATACTTCATACGTGCTGGCATACCAGTGAATAGCGGCGCCGGCGAAATATTTTGACGTGGTTTCATCGCGGTACATGGCGTCGGCCCATTCCTGCAAATGCTCGCGGTTTTGGTCGTAGCCCAGAATTTTCACATGGCCTTTTCCGTCGGCTTCCAATTTGGGACCCAGGTGGTTTTGCACAAACAGGGTCATTTCTTCGGGCGTAAAGTGCATGCTTTCCCAGTTGTTGCCGTTGCCCAGCGGCTCGTTCTCTACGGTAATACCCCAGATGTCGATCCCGTCCGCTTTGTAAGCGTCGATGTATTTTGAAAAGAACAGGGCCCAGGTGTCATAATATTCGGGCAACAATTTGCCGCCTACCCATTTGTTGTTGTCTTTCATCCAGGGCGGGGCCGTCCAGGGTGATGAAAGGATTTTAAACCCGTCTTTGGAAACGGCCATGGCGCCTTTAATCATGGGGATGATATCGCCGCGGTCTTCCTCGATAGAAAAACTGTTCAGGGCTTTGTCGCCTGCTACGGGAGCGTAGGAGTAATGTCCCAATGAAAAGTCGCAGGAATTGATGTGCGTGCGGGTCAGGGAATAACGCGCGCCGCTTTCCCCAAAATAAGCCTCCAGAATCTTGTTGCGGTTTTCAGCGCTCAACCTGTTCAGCAACCATGCCGACGACTCCGTAAACGACCCGCCAAATCCGGTGATGGTCTGGAACTTTTGATTTGGCAACAGCCTGATGCGCACGGCCTGCTCCGCTGTGGGGAACTCAGTGATTGGCAGGAGCTTGTTGCCGCCCGCGGATGTTTCAAATACTTCGATATTCAATTTCTTATCTGCTGTGGTACAAGCATTTAGCATAAAAGCGAAAGCAAGTAAAAGAAATCCGTTTCTTATTGAAGCGTTCATGTTGTACCCTTTGTGTACGTGATCAGAAGCCGGCGGGTTTTCCCTGTTTTGCGGGAGGAAGCTGCACTTGTTTGAGCAAGGCTGCCTTGTTTCCTTGATACGTTTTTACAATCGGATGCCCATCTCTTGTGAGGCCTTTGAATCTTCCTTCGTCTACCATATCCCAAACGGCATACTTGGCCTGACCGTCGACCGTAAACAGGCCAAAATGGTTTTCCGAACCGCCGGGATTGGCAGCATCCTTCCAGATTTCATCAAAAGCTTCGAAGTAAAAACAGGCGATGCCCTCCTGCTGTGTCCATTCCCGCATCATCTGGTAATAGAGGCCTTCTTTGTATTCGTCGGTCGCTTTTGAGCCCTTGTCTCCGTAGTGGTCATTGCAGGCGCTGGCCCAGCCTGTTTCGCCGATATGGATGGGTTTGTCGATGCCCAGCCCCTTCATGTACCTGGCCACACTCCGGTATTGTGCAACGGCATAATCTCTGGAGCGGGCCATGGCAGCGGCTATTTTAGCCGAGTCGGAGAGGGTTTCCTCACCCTCAAAATTGCCCCAGAAGGCGGGGTTGTAGTGGGTGTCGTGCATGGGGTAGGTGTGTACCGACACGTAATCGACCGCCTTGAACAGTTTGGTCAAATCTTCGAGGTGGTACTCTGCGCCGCCACCGCCCCAGGAAGCGAAATTGTCGGAACTGGTAATCCAAAGGTCTTTGGGCAGTTTGCCCTTTTGCTTCAGTTCTTGCAGCTGGTTCACATATTTAAGGATCACCCAGGGCTGTACGTAGTAACTGGCGGCCCAGTGTACCATCGCCTCGTTGCCAACGGCGATGATTTTCACGATGTCGGGGTATTGACTGGCCATATCCACCGCCCGCTGAATCTCGGCGGCGTTGTCGGCCTCGTTTTCAAGATTATGGTTAGGATGGTCGGTCCAGGCATCCTTGCAGTCAATCCAGGCGCCCAGCATGACGTACATCTCGAAGTCCGGGTCCTCCTGCTTTAATTCGCGAATGGCTTTGAGCAAATTGGCTGCTTCCGCCAAGCTGGTGTTGTACGTCCGCAGCACACCGATGTTCATGGCGGCCAGGATTTTCATGTCCTCTTTCAACTGCTTCACGGTCGGCTGTATGTCACGGCTGGTTGCCCGATATCCGCCGTAAGAAATAGCCAGGTATCTGGAGTTCCCCAGGATGTCTTTTGCTGTCAAGTCCTTTTTGTTTTGATATGATTGTTCAAGATGCCTTTGGTGGCATGAAAAACTGAGGGCCAAAGCCAACAGGATACCCGCTGTTTGCCATCTCATTTTCATATTATTTCAACAGGGATGGTTTGATTTGAACATGGATTTGATCTATCTCGCCCGTCCGTTCAAACACTTTCAGGCTATTTCCTTCATCCAGTATCAGCTCGTTTGAAGTAGTGGTGGTTCCGTTTTGATATACAAGGGTCAGGCGGTTTTCGTCCGACAACTGGTACACCACCGGCACCTGGCAACAGGTGAAACAAAGCGATCCTTTTTCGATGGGCAATTGCCGGGCTTCCTGACCGACGTCCAGGTATTCAAATGTTCCGGCCTCCTCCAGAAATTCGCTTTTCCGCAGCAGACGGGGGTTGAACTGCAGCCGGCCGTTTTTCACCAAAACGCCCAACTCTCCGAACCTGCTCAACATGTCTTCTTTTACCTGTCCGGTCATGCCAGGTTGCTGCGCGCCTTTCCCGGCGGGCGTATGCGAATACGGATCGGTCGGGAATGCGCCGTACAGCGCCGGCGATTTATGTACGCCAATGCCTTCGCTTATGGCATAATAATGCTCCAGTAACTGGTGAATGAGCGCCGGATTCTCACCATCGTCCACGGCTTTTTGGCAACATTCCAGCACGGCCAACTGGAGTTTCGACACCATGTGCCAATAAATTGAGCCCAGGCCTTCATATCCGAAGAAAGTGCCCGACCGGCCGGTGAACGCCTTGTGGTTGAAGATGTCTTCGAAGATTTGCAACACCCGTTTTTTGTCTTTTTCAACAAGCGGGCCATAGTGCGTTTCCGACAGTTCGCCGAGGGCGGCAGTCAGGTCGTTGGCATTTTTAAAATTGCTGTTGAAATGGTATACCCCGGCAACGTCTTTTTCGATAATGTCCGCGTTCCCGTCGGATACCAGTCGGGTGAGCAGCTCCGATTGTGCGACAGCGGTAGCCGGCACCTTGTTTTTGGCCAAAAAGCCCGGCAAATCCTTGTTGGGGTACAACAGGTAACTGTATTGGTCGGCCCGGAACAGTTGGCTGTGTTTCATGCTGTCCAACAGGTTGACCACTTCCTGCGCCCGCAAATATTTGGCGCTCAGTACGCCCACCTGCCCTTCCAGCATTTCACTCAAATGCGAAATAGAAACGGCATCATCGCTTTCCACCGTCATCAGGTTGTAGGCGTGGTACATATTGTCGGGCCTTTTATTGGCGTCTATCGTGTGTTCCAGATAGCGGAGGCTCAGGTCGAAAAACTGCGCGATTTCTTCCAGGGAAACCGCCTGTTTGGCGCCCGAGAAAGGCTGCCGGTAAATTTGGGTGCGATAGGCGCTGCCGGCTTTTCCCAGGCCGTCCAATATTCGTTTGCGGTCGGTGTCGTTTATTTTGCCGGAAAGCAAATGCTGGTGGGCGTTCAGGGTCTGCGCAACACCCTTGAAAAAAACAAGCAGTTCGGCCGAAACGCTGGCCTGCTTCGTTTCCGGGGCGGCCAATACCTGTTTGAAAAAAGACAAAAACCGCCGCAAATAACACAAAGTCACCATCGAAACGCCGTTGCCCACGAGGGCGTTGTTGGCGTCGTTCCATTCGGGCCGCTGGGTGTTCATCCAGATGCCGCCTTCGGGAATGAAATTGGATAATTTGGCCAGGACGGTCGCCAATATTTTTTCCACAAACGTCACCGTATGAATCTCGCCCTTTTCATTGCGCAACAAGGCCCCGTCGGCGCCCAGACTTTCTTTTAAGGAGTGGATTTTTTTGTCCGATTCATGGTCGAACTCGATGGTGTCTTTCGGGTTTTTGAGCGTGTCTTCGTAACTTTTTATAACATAGGGCACGTTGGCATACACAAAACATTCCTTGTCGAAAAGGCTTTCCAGCTGGCGAGGTTTGTGGTCTTCCATGAATTCCAGAAACTTCAGCAGGTATATGATCTGGTGGTCGCCCCAGTAACCGATGTACGACCAGGGGTTGTCCGGCTCTATCGTTTCCCAATCGAAGCCGTCTTTCGTCACGCGGTACGGATTGTACCCGTCGAAGGTAGTCGCGTTCAGAAACTTGTACACCATGCTCTCGATAAAAGCCGGATAGGAGTGGGCCAGCGCTTCCCAGTTTTGGAAGATGTCGCGCCAGTTGCCCTGATAGTCGAGGATTTTCGAGCCGTCTTTTTCGCTGCGGGTATTGATGGAAAACCAGTTCCAGGGGCGGCTGGGGTCGCCGTGCCGGCGGCTGAATTTGAGCGGCATGTACTCGATGCACAAGCGTGTAAAATGCGCATCGCCGCTTTGCCCGGCTATTTGTTTTATGTCAAAAAATGAAAAGACGTCGGGCAATTTGTCCAATACCGGTTTTGCCTTTTCAAAAACGACTTTGTTGGCTTTGGACAAATAGGTGGTAAAGTCCCATTTTTCAATTTGGTAATTATTGTCAAAAATGCCGCCCCGCATGATGTTGAACAGAACATTGGAAAAGTGGCGGGTATCGCGGCGATGGTCGGAGCTGAGTTGCAGCCCGTCGGCGGCGGCGTTGAGCGCGAGCAGGCGATTGGCGCCGGCGGCTACGTCCTGCTCGATGAGTTGGGACAAGCCTTTTTCCGTTTTCAATAATACCTGCAAACGGGCTACCGCTGCATGGCTTTGGTTGACGTTGGCGACGATCATCCACGCTTTTTTGGCGTGGGCGGGCAACGTGAGGTGGGTATGAAGAAAATAGGCGCCTTTTTCTGCCTTTACGTCTTCTTCCTGCCGCGGTACGGCGCCTTTCCGAAATGCGCCGAGTTGCAGGGAAGAGAGGAGGTAAGTCGGGTTGTCCAGACCGAGCGACCAGACCACGTTGGCTTTCAGGGCTTCGCTGGGTTCGGCTTTGTCGACAATGATGGCGCTCAGGGCATAGATGCCCAGACCGGTCGCCTTGTCCAGTTCGCTGCGTTTGTACGCGTCGACGAGGTTGCTGGCGGTGTTTTGCAAACTGCTCGGCACGCCGTAGGGCATAATGTTCTGAATGCCGTCCAAAATGGAAATATGGACTTCGGCCGCCGCATGATTGAACAGCCTCGATTTTCGGATGAAGCCAAACCGGTCGCTGGAGTTCCATTCGACCTGAAAACTCAGTTGCAGGTCGTGGTTGATTTCTTCAAAAATGATTTTGTTGCCGAAAATATGCTTGTACAAATTCCGGCTCGTGCGGTGTATGCCTTCAAGCCTGCTGGAAAAAGGCTCCCAAATATGCCGGCTATTGCCCTGCTGCACGATAAAGACGGACTTGCTGCCCGTTATTTCGGCAGACTCGGTAATTTTATCGTCGGTGTAATACGGAAACAGCGCATAGTCGGCATTTTTTCGGCCCGCACTCAGCCCGCCGTTGCTGGAAATAAACATCCAGTGGTCGGAGTCGCTGACGATGCTCATAAAAAACGGCCGAAGCGCGTCGCTGTCCGGGATTTTAAAATAATGCTCGTTGTCTATGAGGGTGTATTGCAGATCCATGTTCAAATTGCCTCTTTATAAATCTTGACATAATCCACCAGCATGGTTTGCGGGAAAGGCGTCTGCGGCGTCGGGAAACCGACAAAGTTGCCACCCACGGCCACGTTCAGGATGATGAAAAAGGGTTGGTCAAAGACCCACTCCCCGGGGATGCTCTCCGGCCTTAAGCGCTGATAAAGGGTATCGTCGACGTAATAGTCGATGTAATCTTCCCCCCATTCCACCGCGAATACGTGGAAATCCACATCGAAGCGGTCGTTGACCAGGTCGAAACTTTTGGTAATGGCGGCTCCTCCCGAATAGCCCGGGCCGTGTACGGAACCGTGAATAACATTGGGTTGCTGCCCCCGGTATTCCATGATGTCAATTTCGCCGCACTGTGGCCAGGGCGTTTGATCGATATTGGCGCCCAGCATCCAAAAGGCCGGCCAGATGCCGGGGCCCCAGGGCATTTTTATACGCGCTTCAAAGCGGCCGTAGGCCTGGGTGAAAATGCCTTTTGTGTTCAGCCTGGCCGAGGTAAAACCGCGGCCTCCGTAACTTTCGCTCCGCGCGGTGATCGCCAGATTACCCAAGCCATCGAGGGCGGCATTTTCGGGGCGGTCGGTGTAGTATTGCAATTCCTGGTTGCCCCAGCCGTCGTTTCCGGGGCCGATACCGATGTCGTAAGCCCATTTTGCGGCATCGGGCGCCTGACCGGCAGGGCCGCTGAAATCATCTTCCCAGACCAGTTGGTAATTGCGCTCGACGATGGCGTTGTCATCGTCCTTGCAATGCCATAAAGCGCATGACAGGACGACAAGCAGCAGCGCGCTTTTGATCAGAATTGAGTGGTGCAATTTCATGGTAATGTATGATTTATGCCCTGTTGCAAGGAAGGCTAATCCATCCTCGCAACAGGACAGCGGTTAGTATTACTTGCGGAATAAAATGTTGTCGAGATAAATCTTCCCGTTTCCTTCAAATTTGAACTGGAACACATTGCTGAGGTCAACTACCGGCGTGAATTCCGTCAGAGGAATATCAATACTCGTCCAGCCCGAAGTCGGTACGGTCAGGGTGTAAGGCGTCTCTGCCGGTCCCGGGCTGATGAGGAATACCTTCAGGCTGGTGGAGGTGGCGCTCCAGAAATCGAGGTGCAGGTAGGTATAGCCGCTGAGGTTCTGGTTGCTGCCCAACTGGATGCCCTGATAGTTGAGGCCGGTATAGATGAGTGTATTGTTGCCCGAAACGGGCGCCTGCGTCACCTGGGTGGCCTGGCCCCAGTTGGGGTTGAGGTCGGTGCCGGTGATGTTGGTATAGGTGTCGCTGAACACGGAGATGACGTCGGCGGCATTATAGCTGGGCGTCGGGGCGGCTGTTGCCGGTTCCGTGGGGCTGCTTCCGGTTTTATAGAAATAAAGATTGTCCAGATAAACATCGCCGTTGCCGTCGAATTTGAACTGGATCAGGTTGTTGAGGGCTACGGGACTAAACTGCGACAGGGGAATGTTTATGCTGGACCAGCCGCTCGTCGGAACGGTCAGCGCAACCGGCGTCTCCACCGGGCCGGGACTGATGAGGTACACATTCAGCGCCGTTGAATTATTCGTCCACACATCGAGGTGCAAATGGGTCATGGCGGACACGTCGAGATTGCTGCCAAACTGCGTCCCCTGGTAGTTCAGGCCCGAATAGCGCAAGGTATTGTTGCCTGCTACGGGCACCTGGGTGACCTGCGTGGCCTGCCCCCAGTTCGGATTGAAATCGGTGCCGGGGATATTGGTGTAGGCATCGCTGAAAACAGAAATGACGTCTGCCGGATTGTTGGTCGGCGTTGGCGCTGCCACCGTCGGGCCCGAGGGGGCTACCGTTCCGGCATTGTAGAAGTACACGTTGTCGACGTACACGTTGGGCAAATCGCCCGACAGCACCAGCTGGGCCAGATGCGCCCTGTTGACCAGTCCTGTAAAATTCGAGAGCGGAATATCCAGGCTTACCCATTGATTCGAAACAAGGGTTGGACGGGTGAACGACAGCTCGTGCGAAGAATCGTCGTTTCCGCCGAATACGCCGTTTGCACCGAAATCAACGAGCAACACTTTGAACGCTTTGGGGAGATCGGTGGGGTCGGGCGTCCAGATGTCCAGATGGAAATGCGTCATGGCCGTCGCATCGATGGGCTGAGACGCAAACTCGATACCCACGAAATTGAGGTTCCGGTACCGCTTGACGTCGTCTCCGGCGATTTTGACGTCAAAATCCTCGGCGGTTGAAAATTGCCAGCGGGTGTTCCAGGTATCCACGTTCACATTGTTGTACACATTGCTGAAAAGGGAAATCACACTGTCGGCGTTCACGGTCGGGGGAGGCGCCGGGCTTGTCGGTCCCACGGCCTGGCCGGTCGAAGTGAGGGTCAGGGAGCCTGCTGCATCCGCCCCGCCGAGTTTGGCGGTAATCACCGCGTCGCCGGCATCCAGAACGGTCACCACGCCTTTGTCGCTAACCGAGGCCACCGAGGGGTTGGACGAGGAGAACGCAAAATACGAGGGTGCGGCATCGACGCTTTGGTCGATACCCGAGGGCATGTTAAAAGTCACTTTCAGGCCGCCGATGGTCAGTTGCTGGCCCGTTTCCGGGGAAAGCACCTGGTCCTGGCCATCCAGGATCACGGGCCGGGGGTGGGCGATGGTGCCTAATTTTTCAAACTTAAGTTCGTCGATCCAGAAGGTGTAACCCAGTTCGTTTTCCGGGCCTTCCGAATAAAAGAACATCCCCTTTTCCTGTTTCAGTTTGGAGGGGTCGGGTATGGGGATGATGTATTTCTGCCAATTGGTGTTCACCTTCACGTCGCGCAGGGTGGTCAGAAATTTCGACTCGCCAAAGTCGTTGCCAAAGCCGACCACGTCGATGCTGGCCGATTTTGACGCTTTGGCCCAGAAGGTGATCGCATCGTAGCCCGACAGGTCGCGCCCGACAGACGTGAAGTACGCGCCGCCGGCATAAGCCCCCTGGGGGTCTCCGGCGTCGGGCACGGCAAATTTCATGGAAGCGGCGCCTCTGTATTTCACTTCGGTGTCGACGTCGAAGGCGGTGACTTTGGAGCCGCCGAATGCGCCATAATTCAGCCCTTCGCTGAATCCGTCGATGAAGACCTCGGGAGTGGTGGGGAAGGTAGCCGGCTCGAGATCTTCGAGGTCTCTTTTACAGGCGAGTACTGTAATTATGACCGCCAGGGCAAGCAGTGCGAGCGCTGAAAATTCAAGTTTTATATTTTTCATGACAGACTCTTTTGACAGTGTTGCTTTCCAGCCAATGTTTGAAAAACATCTCAGGGAAAATGAATGAATGTTGGTTGGCAGGTGATTAATTACTGATATTGATCTGCAGATAGGTTTGCAGTTCCCATTCCCGCCCGTTGCCAAAACCTACGGCCGTTGGGTCGCAAACATGCTGGCCGGCGGCATTTAGTGTTGTCGTCGGGCAGTAGCGGGGCGAATACCGGTCGAGCGAGCGCCAGGTGTAACGAAGGCCCAGGCGGGAATTGGGCAGTTCGAACCACGAGGGTTTGGCCAGGGTAGTCGAAACGTCGGCCATGAGTTGAAGCGGAAACGTCAGGTTGAAGTCGCGGTGGTAATCAAAAGGCCCCCAATCGTTCACCTTGGCCATACCGGTAAATTTGACATTTTTATAAACGACGCGCACGTCGCCGCCGTAGCGTTTGATGAGTCTTGCGTCGCTGCCATTGGCCTGTGCAGTGCCTGCGAAGAGGTTGGTGATCAGGCCGAATTCCGGACTAACTTTTGAAACGATACGGGCATAAGCCTCCCAGAGATCCTGAGCGGGCGCTGCGCCG
>JADZFP010000641.1 GCA_020849825.1 Saprospiraceae bacterium | reverse complement strand
GTCGGGGCGGGCATTGAAGGCGTCTTCACCACCGCCGATGAAGCAGTCCAGCGGCGTTCGCAGATAGTCCAGCGCGATGAGTTCGGTAAAAGCGCGGATATCGACGTGGGCGATAAAGGCAGCCGGCGTCGCGTGGGTGGCCGAACACGTGACGATCATACCGGTGGCCCAGCCGCGGGCGTGGAGGTCTTCGAGGATGGTTTGGCAGGCGTGGTTGTCGGGCGGAAGTACCCCGATGGCGTTGTTGTCGGTTTTTTCGCCGCAGGCAAAAGCCGTGGCGCCGGCGGCCGAGTCGGTGATGAGGTCGTTGTGCGAATAACTTTTGTGGAACCCCACGTAGGGAAATTGATCAAAAACCGATTTGCCGCCCTGCCAGTACAAGCCCGCCGAAACCTGTGGCAACGCCATGCCGTCGCCGATCATCAGAATGATGTTTTTGGGCCGTTCGGCCATGGATACGGGAGCGGGCGGCGCCTGGGCTTTGCGCGTCGGCGAACAGGAAAGAAAAAAATACAAACCGCAAAGCAGCAAATAACGGAGGCTCATCGTTGAGGTTTTGTGCCAAAAGTTTGGCACAAATAACTTGAAATTTTGGCTGAAACGATTAGTGCAAAACGATCAGGCCGTCGCGCATTTCCACGGTGCGGTCCGACAAGGCGGCCAGTTCCTGGTTGTGGGTGACGATCACGAACGTTTGTCCGTAGTCGTCGCGCAAACGCCGGATGAGCTGGTGCAAATCCTGCGCGGCCGCACTGTCGAGGTTGCCGGTCGGTTCGTCGGCCAGCAGCAGATCGGGCTGGTTGATCAGGGCTCGGGCGACGGCCACGCGTTGCTGCTCGCCGCCGCTGAGCTGGGTGGGCTTGTGTTCGAGGCGATCGCCGAGGCCGAGGTAATCCAGCAGTTCCTTGGCACGGTTTCGGACCGTTGCCACGGGTTGCCGGGCGATAAAACCGGGGATACACACGTTTTCCAGGGCGGTGAATTCCGGCAACAGGTGGTGAAACTGAAACACGAACCCGATGTGCCGGTTGCGAAATGCCGCCAGTTGACGCGGGCTCAAACGACTCAATTCGGTGTCGCGAATGCGCAAAGTACCCTGATCGGCCTGGTCGAGTGTGCCGAGGATATGCAACAAAGTGCTTTTTCCGGCGCCCGAACGGCCGACAATGCTGACGATTTCGCCGCGCTCCACACTGAAATTTACCCCTTTCAGGATGTGCAGCTGGCCGTAGGACTTGTGAATGTCGGTGGCTTGAAGAACCATATAGATTTATAGCGACGCACAGCCGCTTGCCGCAAAGGTCGAACGAAAAACAGCCGTCGAAGCCAAAATGCACAACTAATTTTGCCGTTTCCTTTTACCCAACCGACCATAATCCACATCGAAGCAACAATGAGAATCCTGCAACTCTGTAAAAAATTTCCCTATCCGGTCAAAGACGGAGAAAGTATAGCCATCAGTTACCTGGCCAAAGCGCTTTCCGAACTGGGCTGCGAGGTCACCCTGCTGGCCATGAATACCAGCAAACACCGGGTGGATACCAGTACGCTTTCCCGCACCGATTTCAGCCACTACGCGGCCGTGCATACCGTGCCGGTCGACAACCATATTCGCCCCCTCGCGGCGCTGCGCAACCTGTTTACCGACCGATCCTACCACATCGAACGTTTTGAACACCCGGAATTTGCCGAGCGCCTGCGTCAGTTGCTGCGCGCCGAACAATTCGACGTGGTGCAATTGGAAACCCTTTACCTGGCGCCCTATGTGCATGTGATTCGGGAAAATTCACGCGCCAGCGTGGTACTGCGCGCCCACAACGTCGAGCACGAAATTTGGGAGCGTGTGGCCGCCAACAGCCACCCGGCCAAAAAATGGTACCTCGACCGGATCACGCCCCGGCTCAAAAAATACGAGATCGAACAACTCTCCGCCTACGACCTGCTGGCAGGTATCACCGAGCGCGACGTGACGCACTTCCGGCGCCTGGGCCTTCAAAAACCCGCCGTCGTGACGCCAATTGGTCTCGACTCCCGCGATTACACCCCCGATCCGACGAGTTTTCAGCGGCCGCTGAGTTTGTCATTTATCGGTTCGCTCGACTGGATGCCCAACCTCGAAGGCCTGCGCTGGTTTATCGACGAGGTGTGGCAGCCCCTGTTGGCGCCGCGCTTCCCCGAGCTGACTTTTCATATCGCGGGCCGCAATACGCCCGACTGGTTGCATCGCCTCGGTCTCGATCGCGTCTTCGTACACGGCGAGGTCGACAGCGCAGCCGATTTTATCAATCAACATTCCATGATGGTCGCCCCCCTGCTCTCGGGCGGCGGCATGCGCGCCAAAATTCTGGAAGGTATGGCCCTCGGTAAAGTGACGCTTTCTACCCGAATCGGCATGGAAGGCATCGCCGTGCGGCACAAAAAAGAAGCCCTGCTGGCCGATACGCCCGAAGAATTTGCCGCGGCCATCGCCTGGTGCTACGAACAGGGCGCGGCCTTGGCCCGTATCGGCGACAACGCCCGCAACCTTTGCGCCGAACAGTACGACAACCTGGCCGGGGCGCGGCGCTTGCTCGAAGCATATCACATCGCCCGGGCGGAAGGCGTCGGGGTGCGTTAAATTGTCGGGCCTTACGGAGGTGTAGCCTATTTTCGCCCTTCAAACCAAACCTTTTTTCGCCCATGCTGCTCTCCCGCCGCCCGCTTGCTCTTTGCGCGGCCCTCTTGTCGGTCCAATTGGCTTTCGCCCAGGATTTTTTCCAAAAAACCTACGATATCCAGACGGACAGAGCCTATGCCCTCGCTATTTTCCCCGACGGCAAAGTGGCCCTGGCCGGCCATTCCGGCACGACTTCGCCCTCGAATGTATTCCACCCGCTTTTACAGCTGACCAATGAAAAAGGCGAACTGCTCTGGTCAAAAACATACCCGGTCGACAATCAGGCGGGTTTCAACGACCTCGTCGTTGCCGGCGACGGCAACCTGCTGCTCGTCTGGACCGGGCAGGACCGCAGCGGCTGGATGAAAATCGGTCAGAATGGCGACCTGATCTGGGCAAAATGGACACCCGGCACCCAGGCCGGTACAGGTTATGAGCGCATTTTGCCTTTGCAGGACGGCAACTACCTGCTCATGGGTACCCGAAAAGAGGATAATGGTACGCTGCTCCAGCCCTTTTTGATCAAAATCAACGAAAACGGCGACAAGATCTGGTCGAACCAACTCGAACTCACTGGCGTCTCCAACCTCAACGGCGCGTACGAAGACGCCGCCGGTTTTTTGCACTGTGTGGGCGCCATCAGCCCTGCTTTCGGCCAGTCCGACGGCTGGTTTGCCAAACTGGCCCCCAATGGCGCCCTGAGCGGTCCGGTGCGGTTTATCTCCTCGCCCAACGGCGCCGACGGCCTGATCCGGGTGACCGGCACGACGCAAAACCGCCTTTTGCTGGCCGGCGCTTCTCAGGGATTTGGCAATGGCAACAGCCAGCTTTGGCTCACGGAAGTGGATGATGTTGGCGCGGTCCGCTGGTCCAAAACCTATGACCTTCCCGGAACCAACCTGATTCCTCGTGACCTGCTGCGTCTGCCCGGCGACCAGTTTTTACTGACCCTGGGCGATTCCGGACAAGGCCAGCCGGCTATTCTGTTCAAAATCGACCTCTCGGGCGACATCGTCCTGTTGGCCAACCAATACCGCACCAATGGCGAGGAAGACGTGTTGCGCCGCGTGCAGCCTTCGCCTTTCGGCTTCACGGCCTGTGGCTGGGCCCTGCGCAACGGTGATGCCGATACCTGGCTGGCACAGATGGACCCCAACGGCAATATCCCCGGCTGCTGCCCTGCCTCGGTCAGTTTACCAATCAAAAACGTCACGCCAGTGACCACGACAAGCGTTCCGCAGCAGTTCACGAGTCATTCCGTCGCGGCATTGCCGAATTTTCAGGTGGATGACCGGATAGCGGAAACTTTTATCCCCTGTTTTGTGGTCAACACAGATTTTACCCTTTCTGCCGATACGATTTGTCCGGGAGAATGTATCCAGATCATGCTGCCCGATCCCACGCCCGGTGCTACGTACGCCATGGACATCACCGGCGGCGAACCCGACCCGGTCAATGCGGGTAAAATTTGTTACCCCGAGGCGGGTGAATTCACCATCACCCGGAGCGCGCAATTCGGCTTTTGCGACCAGGCCACCACCCGGAAAGTGCTGGTCACGGCCATCGACAGCAAAAAGACGCCCAATGCGTTTTCGCCCGACAACGACGGCAAAAACGACCGTTTCAGGCTCATTTTCGACTGCCCTCCGGAAACCTATCTGTTGCGCGTGTACAGCCGTTGGGGGGAAATCGTATACGAGGGTATCAACCCCGATGAAGGCTGGGACGGCACGATTTACGGTACGCCCTGCGCGTCCGACGTCTATATTTGGCAGGCTACGGTCGACGGGGTGATCACGCAGGGGGAAGTGACGTTGTTGAAATAATTCAACGCTGCACCTTCACCCGTTTCAAACTCAGCAAGCCGATCGCGTTGCGGGGCAAGCCCGTCACGCCCTGGCGGGCAAATTGGGCCGTTTCGTCGTAAAACAAAAACACCACGGGGGCTTCTTCCACGAGGATACGTTCCATATTGTGGTACAAGCCGAATCGCCGTTCCGTATCGGTTTCTTTCAGCGCCGCTTCGTACAGCCGGTCGAATTCGGCATTTTTAAACCCCGTGTAATTGGGCGGGGCAGCGTTTTTTGAATAAAAACAGGTCAAAAAGCTCTCCGCATCGGGGTAGTCGGCGATCCAGGAGCCCCGGAAAAACGGCGCCTGACCATTGCGCATTCGTTCGCGCAGGGTGGCGGTTTCGGTGGCTTCCACCCGGGCGCGAATGCCCAGATCTTCCCATTGACGCACGATGAAGGTGCAGAGGTCGAGATAGTCGGGGCTGCACACCAGCGTCAGCGGCGGCAAACCCCGGCCCTCGGGAAACCCCGCTTCGGCCAGCAGGCGGGCCGCCAGGGCGGGGTCGTAGCGGTAGCCCGGCACGGCGTTTTCGTCGAAAGAAGGCAATCCGCGCGGGGTGAAGCCCGAGCTTGCCGGCCGGCCCACGCCGTTGCGCAGGGTGCGCAGCATGAGGGCGCGGTCGAATCCGAAATTGAGGGCCTGGCGTATCTTTTTGTTTTGCAGCGGGTTTTGGAGGGAGGAGTCGAAGCGAACGCCCAGGTATTCGGAGTTGAGGTAGGGGTTTTTGATAAAATAAAAATCGGAAACCAGCGCCGGTTGCAGGGCGCCCTCGGGGCTGAGGAGTTCGTTGACGTAAGAGCTTTCCAGCCCGAACAGGTAGTCTAATTTACCTTTTTTAAATTCCAGGAACGCCGTTTTGCGGTCGCCTATAAAAGTGGTTTTTACGGCGTCGAGATAGGGTAGGGTAGCCCCGTCGGCGTCTTTTTCAAAATAGCGTGGATTTTTGACCACGACGAGCGCCTGGTTTTCGGCCCATATTTTCAGGCGGAAAGGCCCGGTGCCCACCGGATGCCGGCGGAAATCGCGGCCATAGGCTTCCAGGGCTTCGCGCGGCACCACCGAGGCGTATTGCATGGTCAGGATTTGCAGCATGGGTTGAAAAGGTTCGGACAGGCGCAGGACAAAAACCGTATCGTTTTCTGCGACGAAAGCGGAATCGGGGGCTACGCGGCCGGCGAATATCCAGGAGCCCGGTTTGGGCCAGTCGGGATCGAGCAGGCGTTGAAAACTGAACGCCACGTCGGCGGCCGTCATGCGCCGCCCCCGGCCGTCGGGGAAGCAGGGATCGTCGTGGAAAAACACGTCGTTGCGTAGCCAGAAACGGTAAGTGAGGCCGTCGGGCGAGATGGTCCAGCGCCGGGCCAGGGCGGGTTGCACCTGCAAACTGTCGTCGAGTTGCACCAGGCCGTTGAACAGGCTTTCCACGATCCAGATGTTGTTTTGGGTGCGGGCAAAAGCCGGGTCGAGCGAAGTGACGGGGTTGTGCTGGTTGTAGCGGAAAGCGGTGCGGGGGTCTTTGGCGGAGGGAGGTTTTCCACAGGCCCAATTCAGCAAAAGCAAAAACGCAGGCAAGTACCATTTCATAGGTGGCAAATTTCCAACGAATTTGCCAACAGTGCTCACCATCCGGCGCTATTCACACGCACTTAAAAAGTGTTGGCAAGCCACCCAAACCTGTTAGCAACCTGTGGAAAAGAAGCGGATAACTTCCGCCAATGTTCCACGGCTTTTCGATTGTTCCACGGGTATCTTTGCAGGGACAGTCGAGGCGGCACAAGCATCATTCTGCCGCTGCTGTCCAAACCAGATTTTCCGCCATGCGCCTCACTTATTACGGACACTCCTGCTTCCTGCTCGAAACCGGCGGCCGCCGTATCCTGATCGATCCTTTTGTGAGCGGCAACCCGCTCGCATCCGGCATCAACGTGAACAGTCTGCGCTGCGACTATATTGTCCCCACCCACGGCCACAGCGACCACATCGGCGACCTCGAAACGGTGGCCAAAAACAACCCCGAGGCCCTGATCGTGGGCATTTGGGAGATCCACGCCTTTTACAATGCCAAAGGGCTGCGCACCCACCCCATGAACAAGGGTGGCTGGTGGAATTTCGATTTCGGTCGCGTCAAAATGGTCAATGCCGTACACAGCAGCAGCTTCCCCGACGGCAGCTACGCCGGCGAACCGGTCGGTTTCGTGTTCGATACCGAAGAAGGCTGCGTCTATTTCGCCGGCGACACCGCCCTCACCCTCGACATGCAACTCATCCCGATGACCTGCCCGGCGCTCGACCTCGCAGTGCTGCCCATCGGCTCCAATTTTACGATGGACTACCACGACGCCGTCATCGCCAGCGAATACCTGCATTGCCAGCGCATCGTCGGTTGCCATTACGACTCTTTCGGCTTTATCAAAATCGACCATGCAGCCGCCCAGGCAGCCTTTGCCGAAAAAGGCAAGGAACTGGTGCTGATGAACATCGGCGGAAGCCTCGAAATTTAATTAAAAAATTGATTGTCAATACGGTAAAACCACTACCTCATGCATACATCATTCGACAAAATGGGCAAGATCGTCACTATCGCCAATCAGAAAGGCGGCGTCGGTAAAACCACCACCGCCATCAATCTCGCTGCATCGCTGGCGATCCTGGAAAAAAAAGTGCTGCTGATCGACGCCGATCCGCAGTCGAACGCCTCCTCGGGAGTCGGCGTGATCACCAGCGACGAGACGACCAGTCTGTACGACTGCCTGGTCAGCGGTCTCGACCCGCGCGAGGCTATTATGCCGACCGAAACCCCCAATCTCAGCCTGTTGCCGGCCAGTATCAACCTGGTAGGCGCCGAGGTGGAACTGGTCAACAAGCCCAAACGCGAGTACATTCTTCGCGAAATGGTCAGTTCGCTGCGTGAGGAATACGATTTCATCTTCATCGATTGCCTGCCTTCGCTCGGCCTCATCACAGTCAATGCCCTGGTCGCCGCCGATACGGTGCTCATTCCGGTGCAGTGTGAGATGTTTTCTTTCGAAGGATTGGCTAAATTGAAAAATACGATCTCGCTCGTCAAACAGGGCTACAACCCCAAACTGCAGGTAGAAGGACTGATTATTTCGATGTACGACAGCCGCCTGCGCCTGGCCAATGCGATCGTGGAAGAGGTGCGCAACAGTTCCAATGATTACGTTTTTGAAACGATCATCCACCGCAATTCGCGGGTGGCAGAAGCACCTATGTCGCATACGCCGGTGGCATTGTACGATGTGAGCAGCAAAGGCGCTACCAACTTTTTCAACCTTGCCGAAGAGTTTTTGCGGCGTAATTGATTGAT
>JADZFP010000640.1 GCA_020849825.1 Saprospiraceae bacterium | reverse complement strand
ATTGTACCGATTGAGCATGCGCCGACCTGTAGGTCGGCGCTACAGCGGCGCACGCTCGTTTAAAAAAACACAGATCGCCATTCCCCGGAAACCCCAACGGCTTGAATTTACCGTATCCTTTTTTATGATGTTAGAAAAGTACCGATCGAGCGTGGCCGACCTGTAGCGCCGACCTCCAGGTCGGCGCACGATCGGTAAAAAATACACAGATCGCCATTTCCCACAGAAACCCCAACGGTTTGAATTTACCGTATCCTTTTTTATGATGTTGGAAAAGAACCGATCGGCGCAACAAAAAAGAGCCAGTCGGTACCGACTGGCTCTTTTCAATTGGCCGGCTGTTGACAGCCCGGCAGTAAAAAAAACGTCGTTGTTTACTGGCGGGAGAACGGCTTGCTCAATACCAGTTGGCCCGATTCATTCCAGGCCTGAAGGCTGTAAAAACCGGCAGGAAGGGTGGTAATATCGAGTGCTTCCTGAGCGCTCATGGCCGTATGTGTCTGAATGACGCGGCCGGAGGCGTCGGTAATCCGGAACATGCCTTTGAAGTCGGGGTTGACAAACACCACGTTCAGGGTTTCGCTGGCCGGGTTAGGAAAGATTGCGGCGCCATCGCGCAGTTCGACTACGGAGACGCCCGACGATACGGATGTTGCGGTGGCGACGTACAGGATATCGGCCTGAAAAGGTACGCTGGCGGTCAGCGATTCCAGTTTGAGGCGGTAAATACCGGTGCCGGGGGTTTCGTAAGGGTAAAAAACCGGTTTCAGCAAACCGGTATCGCTGGCGGCGAGTTCGAACTGCGCGGTGCCGGTTTGGCCCAGATAGCAAAGGTTGTTGTCGCAGAAGTTGGTCACCCAGCCATTGGGGAAGGGTTGTTCCAGGGTACGGGTCCATTTGAACGTCACGGTCTGGCCGCTAAGGTTGTACACATAGTTGGCGATATCGATTTCAAATTGATCGGCCGGCGCTTCCTTGTGGAGGGTGTCGGCATACAACAGGATGTTGCTTTGAGCCTGTGACGCAAAGGCGAAGGCGAATACGGCAATGGCGGTGGTAAAAAATTTGTGCATAAGGCTAAAAATTTGATGAAAAGCAGGAGTGATGCCGTCCGGAAACGGCGTTTGTTGGCACGACAAAATTACATGGGTATCTTCAACACCCAAGCAAGGAAGTATCAACTTGTCCTGCGTTAGCCGAATTGAGTACTTTTTTTACCGCTTTATAAATGTTCTGCTTACAACAAAGCGGTTGTTTAGTGGCCTGATAATCAGGGTGTAAGAGCCGGGGTCGAGGCTCGAAATATCCAAATTCAAAATGCTCCCGGCTTCGCTGAAAGTTTTGATCGTACGCCCGGAAGCATCGAAAATTTGGATAATTCCTTCAAAGTCAGTCCCGGCGAATGATAAAAAGATAAAATGGTCGGCCGGATTGGGGAGTAATAGAATCTCTGGCTGCTCAAGATTCTGGGCACCCATGGCTTCGGTAGCAACCGCTTCGTATACGATATTTGCCAGGTATGGAACAGCTGGCGTGAGAGACTCCAGTTTGATCCTGTAAATTCCGGTGCCCGGATTTTCGTAGGGGTAAAAAACGGGCTTAAGAAGGCCTGTATCACCTGATGGCAGGTTAAAAATGGCACTGCTGACAGGATTGAGGTAGCACAGGCTATCGTCGCAAAAATTGGTGACCCAGCCGGAAGGAAACGGCTGTTGCAGCGTACGCGTCCATTTGAATGTTACGGTTTGGCCGCTGTTGTTGATGATGTAATTGGTGATTTCAATCTGAAACTGGCTGGCCGGCGCTTCTTTGTGCAAACTGTCGGCATACAGGGTCAATCCGGATGACTGTGCAAAAGAAGCGCCGCTTATAAAGAAGCAGGCAAGGAGTGGAAAAATCAGATTTTTCATCTTTTTGGCGATGCGGCAGCGATTCGAAAATCGGTTGCCAGGGTGAATAAATTTATGTGCATTAGTTGAAATGTCGTTGGAAGTCAAATTTTCGAAAAATAACAAAGCCGGGAATGTTAATCAAAGTAATGGCTTGGGCATGTCTCTCAGTTGCCAAAAAAAATTTGCGACATTTACCTTTTCAAAAGCGCCTTCTCAAACCTTTTAATCTTCTTTTATCACCCGTAAGAATGGCATTTTTCACATTAATGTTACGACATCTGAGACTCTCCCTGTCTCTGTTGGGTCTGACAGGTTTCCATTTTTTTATATCAGGTCAGCCGCACGAAAGCCTGACCATTGAAAATGGTTTGTCGCAGGGATTTGTATCCAGTATTATTCAGGACCACATGGGTTTCATGTGGATTGCGACAATCGACGGATTAAATCGATATGACGGCGTTAGTTTTAAAGTATTCCGCCATAATGCCGCTGATTCCTTCTCTTTACCAGCCGACAGAGTAAGATATGTTTTTGAAGATTCCAATGATTTGATATGGACGATTACCGAGGGCGGAATCTCGTGTTACGAATCGCAGAATGAAAGGTATTACTCTTTTGATTTTTATAAGAAGCTAAGCCAGGTAGAGCGCCTCGATCTGTCGAGAATGATGGAATTGAAGTATGGAGAATATTGTATTTTTTCATCTGACACTGTATATTTTATAGAAATTGAACATAAAAATCAGATAAAACCCGAAAACATCAATCGGTTTCAATTCAAGAAGTATGGCTTCAGTTCGAGTACCGGAGAAATTCGTTCGGTGCTAAATACTGGAGATACAATATGGGTTTGTACGGAAAGAGGGATTTGGTGTGACTATGGACGAAGAGATGACTTCAAACTGGCATTAAAACATCAAAACGGATGGAATTTTAACGGGCTTTGGCTCCATCCCAAGGACGGTAAGCTGCTTGCCATGGCGCATGACCGCTTATTTTGCCTGACCGGAGAACAATGGGACGTAACCTATCTGCCGGGCATCGGGAGAGATCACCTGAAAAAAGGCTTGTACGACGGCGAGCATATTTACTTTTTTGGAAAAAATAAATTGTATCAATGGGATGATAACCAATTGGTTGTGCTGGTCGATGATCTTCCGGATCTCATTACAGGATATGTTGATACCGAAGGAATTATTTGGTTGGGGACGAATGCGCATGGTATTCGCAAAATATATCCGAGACGAAATAAATTTAATGTTTTTATGCGCCAAACCGGGGTTGGCGGAGGGATACTGGACGACGCCGATGGCGTACTATGGATACAGGGAGGAGAAGGTTATTTGCGGTTAAACGAAGAGAATAAACAGTTTGAGGCCAACTCGTTTTTATCCCGGCAGACCCAATATGTTACCCTCAGAAAAGGGAACGACAATTTATACTGGGGACATCGAAATGAAAATACATTAATGACCTTTGATTTGAACAAGGGGCTGCTCAACCTGCATTCGTTTCCGGACTCAAATATTCGAATCACGGCAGGTATATTCAATTGGGAATTGCCCTATTTTTTACTTCTTGACGAAAACAATGGTCTGATAAAGTATTATCCTGAAAGCCGGAATATTGAAAAGTTTTCACTCCGCGAACTATTTGAACCTTCCGTCACCATATCCATGAATATGTTGTTCCGCGATCGCGGCGGACGCATCTGGATAGGGTCGAGTAACGGGTTGATATGTGCCCAACCGACTGAAAATGGCAGGGGGTACAACTATCGTATCTGGACGAACAAGGGCGACCCAAGGCAAAGACTGAGTGATAATCAGATAAATTTTATAGAAGAAGACCCCATAAACCCCGAAGTTATCTGGATCGGCACACAGCATGGACTGAATCGACTGGAAGTAAAAACAGGTGAAATAAGGCAATTCAAACAATCGGACGGATGGCCCAGCGATGTCATTTGCGGAATTCTGAAAGGAGATGGCCCGCAACTCTGGGTCAGCACTTTTTACGGACTGATTGAGTTGAACACTAGAAGCCAGTGTACGCAGCGGGTGTTTGTCAATTACATTCAGGACTACTTCGTACGCTTCCCCAACGACGTGATCGTGACGGTCTGCGACGGCACGGGCAACTACGGCGAGCCTCAGTTCCTGGGTGAAGACTGCGAACTGCTGGGCGTATCGTTCGAAGACGAAGTGTTCACGGTAGTCCCCGACGCCTGCTTCAAGATCGAACGGACCTGGACGATTATCAACTGGTGCACGTACAACCCGAACTTGCCAGCCACGCTGGTACCGAACCCGAATCCGAACGCCAACACCAACAGCAGTCAGAACCTTCCGGGCCCGATCGTGTCCGCACCGGGTACGCCGGCTCCCTGGGCCCCGACCAGTGTGGCGGTACTGCCCGGCCAGGCCGCGACGAACTACTCGGTGTACTACACGGGCAACGGCGCCGACATCCCGGCGATCGGTCAGAACAACGCCTTTGTGTACAAACAGATCATCAAGGTGATCGATACGCAGGACCCGGTGGTGGAAAACTGCCCGGACAGCCTGGTGGAAGTCTGCGACCTGACGGTGAATACGCCGCAGTTGTGGAATGAAATGGACTGGTGGGATGCGGTAACGGAAGGCCACGACCTTTGCGAAGGCCCGACGGACCTGTCGATCACGACGTCCGACGCCTGCACGGGCGCCGGCGTGACGATCCGCTTCCTGTTGTTCCTCGATCTGGACGGCGACAACAACATGGAAACGGTGGTATCGAGCACCAATCTGCCGGCCGCCGGCACGGTGAACTACGGCAACGCCGCGAACCCGAACTTCTCGGGCGGCGAAGTGCGGGTGTACGACCAGCGCGGCGTACCGCAGAACCAGAAGTACAACTTCGTGATCCAGACGGCGCTGAACGGCAACAAAAAGGTCGCTTCGCTGAAATGGAACAGCCAGGCTGCTCCGAACACGTACGTGACGCCCGAGTTGCCCTACGGCACCCACAAGATCAAGTGGATCGTGGAAGACGGTTGCGGCAACGAAACGGTATGCGAATACAACTTCGAAGTGAAGGACTGCAAGGCGCCGACGGTGGTATGCTACAACGGCCTGAGTGTGAACATTATGGCCACGGGCATGATCCAGTTGTGGGCCAACGACTTCCTGAACTACGCAGAAGACAACTGCACGCCCCCGACGCCGCACACAGCCGGCGACAAGCTGCGCTACGCGATCCGCAAATCGGGTCAGGGCACAGGCTTCCCGGTCGATGCACAGGGCCAGCCGATCACGAGCGTGACGTTCACCTGCGATGAGATCGGTACGCAACCGGTCGAACTGTGGGCGATGGACCTTGCGGGCAATGCCGCCTACTGCGAGACGTATGTGATCGTACAAGACCCCGACGGCATCTGTTCGCCCAACGGCAACGCCACGGTGGCCGGTTTCCTGGAAACGGAACCGCTGGCGGGCTCTGACGGGGTAGAAGACGCGCAGATCGACCTGCAGGGCACGCACCCGGCCCTTCCGCCGGTGGGCATGTTCGACCTGTCGAACAACCAGGGCTACTACGCCTTCGGCAATGCCTTGCCGCTGGGCTCTGATTACACGGTGACGCCGGTGAAAGACGACAACCCGATGAACGGCGTATCGACCTTCGACCTGGTGCTGATCTCCAAGCACATTCTGGGGACCGAACCGCTGACCTCGCCGTACCGGATCATCGCTGCCGACGCCAACAAGTCGAACTCGGTGACAACCTTCGACATTCTGGAACTGCGCAAGTTGATCCTGGGTATCTACACGGAGTTGCCGAACAACACGTCGTGGCGCTTCCTGGACGAAGGTTTTGCGTTCAGCGACCCGAGCAATCCGTTCTATAACGTACCGTTCGCGGAGAATATCAGCGTGGGCGACATCCAGTCGAGCCAGGTGGATGACAATTTCGTGGGCGTGAAGATCGGCGACGTAAACGGCTCGGTGATTGCCAACGCCACGCAGGTAGCCGAAGACCGCACGGCCGGCACGCTGCTCCTCGACGTAGAAGACCGCGATGTGAAAGCAGGCGAAACCTTCGAGGTGACGTTCCGCACGGCT
>JADZFP010000639.1 GCA_020849825.1 Saprospiraceae bacterium | reverse complement strand
GAGGCTCCCCTCCTGCCCCGTCATGTAGGCAACCAGATCAACCACCGTCATGGGTTGAAAAAGGCTGTACGGCATGCGGCTTTTGGCCGTGCGCACGCTGCCCGCAATGAAGCTGTGCAGCCCCTGTTCTTCGGTGAAAATATCGGCAATCACGCTGGTTTCGCCGTATTTCACCGCCCTGAAAACAATGCCGCGGGTGTGGAGAAGCATGGGGTAGATGATAAATGAAAAATGATGAATGATAAATCACAAAGTGCTGACGGTCGCGGCCTTGCGATGCTTTTACGCTTTTTTGAAAATCAGGTCGAATACAGCCGCTTCTTCGGGGAATTGTGTGCGGAAGGGTTCGGAAAAGGTAAAATAGTGGTGAATGGCTACCGGCAGCGGGTCGACGCCGGCCAGGCCGATCGTGGCTTCCACGAGCTGGCGGGTCAGATGAGGGGCTACGCGCTCGAGTCGCGGCCAGGCTTCCTGATCAAGAACCGGGTAAGGCAAATTCGGGTTTTGCAGCTGGAAAACGCGGGCATATTCGTGCAAGCCGATATTGTACCATTTACCGGGTTGAAAAAACGCCATCATCAGTTGTTCGGCCGAAAACAACAGGCATCCGTCGGGTTCGTGCAATTCGGAGGCGTGGGCAAAGGGGTATTCGGGCGAAGGAAAGGGATAGGGGTAAATGATTACTTTTTCAAAAGCCGGAAACAGGAAATCTTCCTCCCCGAAACCGACCGTCACGGCCTGGGCAGCCACGGCCAGCTCGACGTCGACGGGCAGGGTTTCCTCGGGCCATCCCATCGGCGTCCAGTCGACACCCATGCGAAAAAGCGAGATACGGTCGCGAAATTTCTGCCGCCCTTCGTTGTCGAGTTGCCGGTAAAAGAGGCAATGCTGATCGAGCAAAGCAACCAGGGCCGGTTTCAGGGCCGGCGGCTTGCTGCGGTAGCGCCACCAGTTGATTTGCGGACTGAACACATAGATCAGTGCGGCAATAATCACGAAAGGGATGATCCAGAGGGCATATTTGTTGTCGACCTCCCAGGCGAGGTAGAGACAGATCAAAGCGCCGAATACGAAAGGCGCGGCGATGTAGTTGGCAAACATGGCGGGGCAGTTTGAATTTTGTGCGGACAAGGTAAAACGAAGCAGGTAAACGCGGCATTGGACGAGGCGCCAGACTTTTTTAAGGAAAATTTCTCACACCACTTCCTTTTTTGTTGAAAGTGCACTTATCTTTGCCCCGCTTTTGACAGCAGCTATGGTGCCTTAGCTCAGCTGGTAGAGCAATGGACTGAAAATCCATGTGTCCCCAGTTCGATTCTGGGAGGTACCACCGGGCGGTGTTTTTGCCCAACTAAAACGCTGACAATCAATGATTGTCAGCGTTATTTTTTTTGTTTTACGCCCCAGTTACGTCCCAATACAGAAACAACAACCTTGGGTAATTCGGCGCAGGGTTACCTCCCCCATCGTACAAACACATTGCACGGGCGTTTTTTTATATCACCATTTTGCTTCGTTCGGGTAGGTCTTTTTCAGTGCTTCCAGCATTTCCGCCATCGCGGCGGGCTTGTCTTCGCAGTAATCACGGTTCAGGATCAGATAGCAACTACAGGTTTCCATAATGGTGTGCTGATAGCGCAACGGTGTAAATTTTCGCTTCATCAAATTGGCATACAACCTGAATCGATGGGTATTGGCCATCTTTTTCTGCTCCACCTCTTTCGGTTTGGGAGCGCCTATGAAGGCAAAAGAGCGGTAAGGGTTGCCGTCCACAAGGTCTTTAAACATGATATTGATACAGGTCCACACAATGGATCCGAAGCCGCCCGTATTGGTCAGTAAGGAATAGCGTTTTTCACTCAATCGGTGAGCTTTGTCAAAAAATTTGACCACGACAATCGGGTGCGGATCATCAAAAACTTCTGCCCTGAATATGATTGTCCGATTTTGGCGGGTTTTAAAACGAAAAAGGTGAGCGACGTAGCTGCCGTCCTCACCTTTTTCTTTTCCAACGAAATTATAACTGTAAACGTAATCGAACATTCAAACCAGGTATTCGTATCCTTTTACGCGGGCTTCAAACATTTCTGTGCCGGTGACCAGTTTCCATCCATTAGGCATAGGCGATATCGGCTCGTCAAAAACATCAACCTGCTTTTTGATCGAAGCGTGATACGCCTTGATGGTTTTGCCCATTTTCAGGATTTGACGCATGAGCGGAACGAGATACCAGGGCGTCTTTTTTTGGGGTGCGGGTACGACCCGAACGGATTTCAGTTTGTTAGTCAATTCATCCAGTGCGAGCAGTTCTTCCCGCAACTGACGGTAATTGCCCAAATGAATCTTTTCGCTGCAAGCCTTGCTCAGGCGGCGATTGTATACCCAAATCGAAATATAAACGAAGAGGTAGCCTGCTGGAAACACAAGCAGCATCGCCGGATATTTAAACAGATTGGAGAGGGATTTCAGCCCGTTCCTCATATCAATGGCCCGTTTGATAGTCTTGACCGCATCATTGCTGGTGCGCACAAAACTATCTGGCTCTGTACTATGCAGATTTAGCGGAAAGGAGTTCATGTCGGGCCAAGAAGTTGGAAATCGGGAACACGGATGGATTAAAAGTACAAGGTAATAAATTTAGTTACAAACTTATAGCCCTGACAACCCATTTGTAAATACGGCAACCTGGCTTTAACAAAGTTTTGGGCCCAAACGACCGAGTTGCTGCCTGTTTTGGCTGTTTTCGACTAAAAAACGGAGCGGCTTCGCTAAATTCAAGGTTGAGGGCTAAACTGATGGCGGCTTCGCGAACATTATTTGTCCAGGTCTTTTCGGTCGCGGCAAACGTCGGTCTGGATTTGCGCCCCAAAGCCGTTGCCGTCAATGAGCGCCGAGCTGAGTTAAAAAAGCCGACCTGCGGGCTTACAGGACGCCGGATCGCACTTTAAGATTTTTGCTTCGGAGGTTTTCCTTATCGTGAATACTGATGTAATTTGTGCCAGATTTCTATCTTAGACAAAAGAAGGGATAGATTGAAAGGTGCGCCATGCGACGTGTGAGGATTATTTGGGGTTAAGGTAGGTGAGGGGGGTGACAGATAAAACAAATTTAACTAAAAATGTTTTAAATTATTTGATACTAGATCAATCAACATGAAAACAACAGTCTTATTAATCGCACTTGTGCTTGCACCCTTTTTGTCGTTTGCTCAGCAGCAACAAAGAGACTTAAGCAGGGCGGAAGAAATGTCCGCAAAATCTGGAACACTAATAGAGCGGCGTTTTAACGATCTCAGCCAGGTAAAAGGGATCAATATTCAAATACTGACCGTAATTGACCTGGTCACTAAAGACAGCATAAACGCACTGTATTTATCTTATGTGAAATCAAGTACCTACTCAACAGACACTAAAACCGCGATACTTGATAAAGATGAACTGGCAGGACTAATTACTAGCCTGCGAATCATCACCAATGAATTTCAGTCCGAAAGAGCTGCATATACCGAAATAACCTTCATGTGTGGATCCGGCTTTAAAGCAGGGGCATATTTCGACCCTTCACCCGGAGCATTACAAAAAAAGAAATGGATTGGATTTGTTCGGCTGGAGCAGTTTGATTCCAATTCTCAGGTGTTTTTGTCGGTTGATGATTTAAAGATGTTCCTTCAAATTGTTGAAATAGCGAACCAGCGTATGTAAATAACGCAACTTATTGTTTGCAAAGACCGCTTTTGCATCTTGTTGATTATTAGAACATTATACAATATTCTTGTGAATAAGACAAATAACCCTTGCCCCAAATACGTCCCAG
>JADZFP010000638.1 GCA_020849825.1 Saprospiraceae bacterium | reverse complement strand
GCGTGTACTTCGAGCCGTCGCTCCTGTTTAGGCGCAAATCCTCTCACTTCCCGGCCAGGTTCCAAATCTACTAATTTTTGCAGGTCAATGAACTGTCCACAAACATACGAGGCGCAGAGACGCAGAGTTTTTGCGTGCGGGTCATGATTTTTTTCTTTGCGCGCTTTGCTCCTTTGCGACCTTCGCGTGAAACACTCACCCCTCTGCGCCTCTGCGTGCAATAAAAATCCCCGCGTGAAACATCCCCACCTTTGCGCGCTTTGCTCCTTTGCGACCTTCGCGTGAAACACTCACCCCTCTGCGCCTCTTCGCCTCTGCGTGCAATAAAAATCCCCGCGTGAAACATCCCCACCTTTGCGCGCTTTGCTCCTTTGCGACCTTCGCGTGAAACACTCACCCCTCTGTGCCTCTGCGTCTCTGCGTGCAATAAAAATCCCCGCGTGAAACTCTCTCCCCTAAAACAAACTCACATACCCCAGATGGAACTTCGCCGCCCGCCAGTCGATCGCCTGGCCCGCATCGCGGCGCCCGAAAGCCACATTGATCCCGAAAATCCCCAGTGAGGTTTCAAAATTCAACCCCGCCCCGATCCCCCAGGGCCGCAAAAACACGCGGTTGCGGTCCGTCAGGTTTTCCACGTAGCCATAGTCGGTAAAGGCCGCCAGGAAAGAATTCTGCGCCAGCAGGAGCCGCAGCTCCGCCGTTGCCACCACGAAGCGCGTGGCAAACAAACTCTCCTCGTCGAAGCCCCGCAGCAATTTGTTGCCCCCCAGGCGGTACTGTTCGTTCACAAACACCGGCCGCTCCGAAAATATCCCGCCCCCGCGCAGCCCGATTTTGACCGTCGTGCGCCGGGCCAGCGGCAGGTAGTACTCCGCCCGCCCGTCGAGCCGGAAACGCGCCACGCGAACCGCCACGGAATCGTACAGCCCCGCAAACGAAAACCCCGGATCGTCCGGATCGCGCAGGTCTTCGATCGTCGGATTGCGGCGCACCGTATTGAAACCCGCCACCCCGCGCAGCGACAAGGCCCAGCCCCGGCGCGGATTGAAGCGGTAATCGAGCCGGGTCAGACCCGTTTCCAGACCGAAGCCGTTCTGGCGCAGGTCGAGCACGGCAGGCAGGCGCCGGCTGGCGATCACGGCGGCCGTATCGATGGTTTGCAGGTTCGAGCTTTTATTTTCCCAAAAAAACGACACGAAATCGCTGCCCTCCAGGAAATACTGCACCCCCAGCTGGCTCTGTGCATCCACCCAGCTGCTGTCGCGGCGAAACACCCCCAGCCGCGCCTCCGCCCCGAAAGGCAGTCCGAACGCATAGGGGAACGCGGCGTAGGCGTCGAGTTTTTGGGTTTCGGGGCGCAGGCGTTCGAATTCGACCGACAGCCGCTCGCCGAGGTTGAGCGCGTTTTGAAAACCCGCGTTGAGCGAGCCCGTGAGCAGCAGGCCGCCGTCGGGGTCGTTGGGTTGCGGCAGCAGCCCGATGATAAAATCGAAGCGGCCAGCGCGTTTTTTTTGCAGGAACAGGTTGACCGTCGCCTGGTCGCCGGCAAAACTGACGGTCGGGTTGCCCGTCGCCTCCACAAACGGCAGCTCACGCAGGCGATCGCGGGCGCGCAACACCCGGGTGCGGTTGTACGGCGCGCCCGGCCGCAAGCCCAGGTAGTTGGACAAATACCCGCCGGGCAGGCGCAGGTCGCCCACCACACGCAGGGGTTTCAGGGTAAAATAGCGGTTGCGTTGTACGCGCAGCACGGCCGACACGCCCCCGTCGGGCGCCACGGCGATGCTGTCGAGGTACAGGGCGGCAAACGGGTAGCCGTTGTTTTCCGCCTGTTCGAGGATTTTTTGCCGGAGGCGCAGATAAACGTCGTATCGCAGCGGCCGGTCGCGGAACAACTGCTCGCGGAAACCCGCCGCATCCAGCCAGGCGTCGGCCTCGCCGGGGAGCGGACGCAGCGCCACCCAGTACATCGGCGGACCCAGGAACAGCCGGGCGCGGGCATTGCGCGCATCGAGGCGCTGAAAACTGTCGAGCGAAGCGCCCAGGTAGGTATTTTCCTGCAACAACCGAATCAGCCGCAGGCCCATGTCGGCCCCGCCCAGCGTATCGGGCGCGGGGAAAAACCAGCCGCTCCCGGTTTCCGCGGGCGCGGGCGACCATTTGCGCAGCAGGGGCGCCAGGGCAGGCGCATCGGCAGGCGATACGTCGAGCCGCAACCCGGCAGGCGACTGGGCGGAAAGCAGGGCAACCAGCAGGCAACCCGGCAACAGAAAGAGGAAACGGCGCGTCATGCGAGGTATATGACGCGAAAGTAGGGGGCGGGGTTGTGCTAATGTGCTAATGTGCTAATGAGGGAATGTGCTAATGTGCTAATGAGGGAATGTGCTAATGTGCTAATGTGCTAATGAGGGAATGTGCTAATGTGCTAATGAGGGAATGGGCTAATGGGGGAATGGGCATGAAATCTTGTTGAATAGGGAAGAACCCTTTTTAGATCCGCGAAAACCCGCGCCATCCGTGTCATCCGCGCTGCCATCCTGTACCGGAGCAGCACAGATGTTATGGATGACGCAGATTTTCACGAATCAATCCGGGTATCCGACTCTGCCAAGCATCGCCGGAGCACGTAACGTGGCCGAAGATGATTGCCGATGTCGGAAATCAATTCCGTTTAGAAATTGTACTGAATAATACTCTGCGTCGTCGTGTTATTCACATAATCAATGTACACGATGTTCGGCTTGCTCAGTTTGTTCACGACGATCTGGTCGTACAACACACCCGGCAATTGCGAATTTGCCTGGGCCGCCAGGGTTTCGATCGAAGCGCCAAGCGGCGGACTTGCGGTCAGCGTCCAGGAGAGCAGGAAAAACCGGCCGTTACCCATTCCGCCGTAGGTTTTCCACTTTTGGATCTGATCGTTTTTCATCGTGTTGTAGTCGGAGGTGTTGGAATACTCGTCGTACACCGTGATGTTGGCCCCCGACTGTATCGTGCTGCCGTCTTTGTAACGGAAACGGCCCGTGGCCGGATCGACGTAGTCGTTGTAGTCGAACACCAGGATCATTTTGCCGCGAAGCTGCCCGAGCGATACCCCGGCCAGGTTGACCGAACTCGTGGAATTGGTGTAAATGACCGCGGTATAGGAGTTTAACAGGGTGTTGATTTTGGATTTCGTCACATCCGGATCGTGGTCTTCGTAACTGCGGATATGCGAAAACTTGAAAATCGCGGTTTCCGAAGGATGGGCGATCAGGAAGGCCTGTGCCTGGTCGAGCACGTCGCGCAGGCTTTGACCGTTGCAGCCCCAGCCGTCGTCGCGGTGGTAGGTGACCAGTTCGTCGTAGTCGTAATCGACGCGGATGTCGAAATACCGCGACCCGTCGACCAGCTGCTGGGCGATGGAGCCGCTTTGAGTCTGGGTGTAACCGCCGGCGCCCACGGGCGGCGCGCAGTGATCGAGTTGCGACATGCCGGCGTCGTGGCTGCCCGGCATCATGATCTGGTCCAGATTGGTCGAATCGGGGAGCCGGGCCATCCAGCTGGTCGTGTCGACGACGGTGTTGGGCGTGACCTCCACGGTGCTCACGTCGTTGCCGCCGCGCAGACACACGAACGAAACCGGTCCGCCATTGGCGTCGACGCCCGGGCAGCTCACCTGGTTGTTCTGGATGTAAGAGCAGTGTTGGCCGCCGAACCACCAGTTGTTGCTGGAGCCGCTGTGGCCCTGGGCGAGCGCCACGTCGTTGAAGGTGTACGTTTCCTGTCCGGAGCCGAGCACGCCGCCCGAAATCGTCAGCACCAGGGTGCCGAGAAAGGCGAAGTTCAGGTCGCCGGCGTTGTGGTTGAAGGTGTTCTGCGAAGCCGGCACGCGGTCGTTGAACCATTTGGCCACTTCGTCCGAGCCTTTGCGCCCGATACTAAACGTCATCTTGCCGTCGCTGCCGCAGGTCACTTTCAGACCGGCGTAGATGTGGTGGTCGGGGTCTTGACCGGAGGTAATGGAGAAGCTGTTGACGGTGTAACTTCCGCTGATCAGGGAATAACCCGATTTGAGCTTGAAGTACACGTCGTTGTCACGGTACGTCATACTGTTTAAAAAATTAAGCGTGAATAATGAAATGTTTTCATTCGGCACATCGCATCCAGTGCTGTACCGAGCGCTCGGTATAGCAGGCTTGTTCGAGAGAAGTGCGCGATTTGCAATCGGGAAAAGGGACGCTCTACCGTACGGTTGGTTTATTGTATTACCACAGGAGCGCCCAAAGCGCGTCAGGGGACGACGCGGCGGGCTTCATTTGGCAATGGCGGGTTGTTGCGGCCAAAGATATAAGGGGCGGATGGAGAAATTTGGATACATTATTCGGGGGCTATTCCGGGGACGGGAGCGGATGGGACCAAGTGGGGAGGATGGCAACGCGGATGACACGGATGGTGCGGATTGACGCGGATTTTAAAAGGGTTGTTATGTTAATGCGTATATCCCGGGCTATACCGGGGAATGCCGTGGATTACCGATTCTCTATATATTTGGCCAGTTTTTGCCTTTTCAGGCAATCCCGACAGCGCAACGCTTTTCCATGGGACTTAGAAGCGACATCAACAAACTGCTCAAAGAGAACCTTATCGAGGAAGCCCTGATAAGACTGGAAAAGTATGCCCGAAAGAAGGAAAAGCCCTTGATGGAAGACTATGTGGCGGAATTGCACAGAAGGCACGTGCAGCACAGGAATTCGTTCAACGAGATGAAAATTTCCAACGACGAGTACAATCGCCAGATGAACCGGCTGAGCGCCGCGCTCCAAAACGCCGTGCGCGCCCGAAAAGACGACAACAATTTCATGATCCAGTTGTGCGAGTTCAAGCTGGAAAGGGCGAAACAGACCACCGCGCAGCAAGCGCTCGGCATGGAAAATATCCATATCCTCAACAACATTCTGCTGGACCCCAACGCCGAAATGCTCGCCGTGGATCAGGAAAAGGGCGTCGTGCGGTTCCGCTCCAGCCGCTATGCTTTCCGGCGACTGGTGCGGGCCTACGACAGCGGCGACCTGGAATCAAAAATCCGGCATAAAGTCAACTATATCAAAACCTTCGACGACAAAGGCCAGGAAAGGGAAGTGTACGAATTTACAACGCCCGTCGACCTGCACCAATACGATTACGAGATCATTGTCATCCTCCGGCCCAAAGTGCAGGCGTCCGGGAAGAACCAGCAACTGGCCTCGGCGCTCGCTGGCCTGGGGGCCCTGGTCAAGGGCATCACTACCTTCAAACCCGCCACCGCCGACGCCTCGACGGCCCACGAAATAATCTCCATCACCTTCACCCGCCTGCCGCAGCAAAAACACCTGATCGACAAGATTATGCAGATGCTGAGGTTTGATGAAGGGGTGGTGTTGGGTAGGGTTTTGAAGCGGGGGTGATGGAGAATTCTGAACAGTATCAACTCCCTTACCGCAAACTCCACGGTAGCCTTGGTGGTCATCCCGCTTGCAATTCTGGCTGTTTCTGCCAATCTTAATTCTGCGAGTAGGTCGTTTGAAAGTCGTTTTATGATCATTTTTTTGTTTTGCTATCGGGGGCGTGGCTACCGACCGACCACGAGACTGTTCAGAATTCTGTGTCAGGTGAAAAAAGCAGGAACTTTTCACCAAATTTACACAGTCAATTATGAAAGGGAAAAAGAAAGAAGAATTTGATTACCAAAGTTTCGAGG
>JADZFP010000637.1 GCA_020849825.1 Saprospiraceae bacterium | reverse complement strand
GTTCAAATATTACCTCGGCCATATCGACGGCCATCCATCCACCGGCGGGTTTGGTGAAGATTCGCATGGCAAAGTCTGGTCGAGCAGCTGGGGCAACGGTTTTTACCACTACGACGCGGCAGCCGATCGCTTTGTCGACTTCCCCGACCGGCTTGCGATCGCTTCCTGTTTCCTTTTCGACGACCTGCCCGGCTATGGTCCTTCTATCTGGGTCGGCGGCGGCGTCTACGGCATTTACATCCTGACCTTGCGCGATACGGTTGCCCATGAGTTTCCCAACAGGCATCTGGAGCCCTATTCTCACAACAGAACGCGGGTAATGGCCATTGTACGCGATTCGGCGACCGGAATCGTATGGCTTGGCACAGAGGGCGGTTTGGAAAAATACGACCCCAGAGATCTGAAATGCAGTCGAAACTATTTGCCGGAGGCGGAGTCGTCGGGGCAGTTTGTGGCTTTTTCCCAAATGCTTCAAGACCCACTCGACCAGTACCGGTACTGGATCGCCGTGTGGGGGAGCGGCCTGTTTGAATGGCATCGAAAAGAAAACCGCTACAAATACTACGGTACCGCTACGGGTTTGCACGATCTGGAGCCCTTCGGTATGGTACTGAGCCGAAACGGTACCTTATGGCTGGCCCAGGTCAACGGCGTGCAGGAAGTGGATACGCGAACCGGGCGCCCGCTCCGGGTGCTGGGCCCCGGTTTCCTGAAAACACCGCGCATCAACCACAAAATTCTGAGCATAGAGGAAGGCGCCGACGGTAGTATCTGGATCGGTGCAAACTATGAAGGCTTGTTTCGCCTCAACCCGACCACTAACCGGGTGGTGAAGATCGAACTTCCAGGCATCCTCGATCGCTCCAAAACGCAAAGGATCAACAGTTTGCTCAAAGACGGCCGCCACCATGTGTACATCGGTTCCGACGACGGCCTTTACCGCTGCAGCGAAAATGAAACCCGGGCCGAACTGATCTGGAGAAAACCGGAATGGCAACTGGGCTTTGGCGATATGACTTTCGACAGCCTGGGCCGCGTCTGGGTCGCCACGCGCGACGGCGCCTTGTGTTTTAATGAAAATGGCGTGCTGGTCGACAGCCTCAATTCCCGAAACGGCCTGCCCAACCGCCTCGTCTTTTACCTCACCACCGATCACCAGGGGCAACTGTGGGTGGGCACCGGCAACGGCCTGTTTCGCTACGACCCGCAAAAACGGGTGGTAACAGCCTCCTTTACCAAAAAAGACGGGTTGTTCAGCAACTCCATCGAAAACATGCTGGTGACCCTTCCTACGGGCGAAGTGTGCGTGGGGCACATGTATAGTTTCAACCTGTTTGATCCGGAATACCTGCCTCAAAATACCATTGCCCCCAAGGTCATATTGGCAGGATTAAAGGTGTTGAATAAACCGCGTTGGCCCGGTCCCGAGCAAATGCTGGTGCTGAATCCGGGCGAAAATGTGGTGAGTTTTGACTTTTCGGTGTTGAACTTTACCCAGCCCGAAGCAACCATCCTGTCGTACCGCCTTATTGGGTTCTCGGAAGAGTGGGACACCTCGCACCCCGGCGTGCCGATTACCTACACCAATCTCGACGGCGGAGATTACGTCCTGCAAGTCAAGGCGATCAATGGCGACGGCATGGAAAGCGCCTGGCCGTACGAATTGCGCATCAAGGTCATTCCGCCCTATTATAAAACCGGGTGGTTCCGGATGCTCATCTCGCTGGCGATCGTGGGGCTGGTTTCTTTGGCGTTCTGGTATCGCGAACAGCAGCAGCGCCGGCTCGACGCCATCCGTCGCCGCATTGCCCGCGATCTGCACGACGACATGGGCAGTACCCTGAGCAGTATCCGGTTCTTCAGCGAAGTCGCCCAGAACCGGCTCTCCGACGCCGAGCATGCCGATGCCCGTTCGCTGCTTCGACGCATTGCCGATAGTGCCGGAACCTTGTCGGACGCCGTTCGTGAGATCGTGTGGGCTATCGGCGGTAAAAATGACCAACTCGACGACCTCGTGACCCGTATGAGGGAGTTCGGACTGCGTATTTGCGAAGCAAAAAATATCAGTTTCAAAACTGATCTGCCCGACCCGATGCCGCAGCGCACCTTGCGTCCCGACCAACTGCGCAATATTTACCTGATTTTCAAAGAAGCCGTCAATAACGCCGCCAAATACGCCGATTGTACCGAAATACAACTTCGTCTGCGGATACGCCGGCAATTTCTAACACTCGAAATATACGACAACGGACGCGGCTTCGACCCCGCGGCCGTCGCATCGCAAGGCGGCAACGGCTTGCCCAATCTCCGGCAACGCGCCGCCGAGATCGGCGGCAAACTTGGCCTCGAAACCGCGCCTGGTCAAGGCGTCCGGGTTGTACTGACAACGAAGGTTTGATCAGTTTTGAGCGTTTACCGTTCCGGTTCGACAAAGCGGCCCGCCATCGCCATGCCCCATACCAGCGCTGCCACACGGGCATCGTGCAGAAAATTATTGACCAGGCCGTGCAGGAAAAAACTGCACAAACCCAGCAGCAGGAATAAAGCCAGCCGGCGTTGCCCGGAAGTGGCTGCCCGGAAATAGTTTTGGGCGCCCTGTCTCAGGGCAACAAAAACAACCAGCAGCCACAATGCCAGTCCCGGCCAGCCCGTTTCTGCCAGCGCCTGGGTGTATTCCGAATGTGCGCCACCGCCCCGGCCGTAATTGCCCGGATGGCGCCGGACAATCGGCTCGACGACGCTGATGCGGGTCATTTCTTCCGGCTTTTGATACGGCAAATATTGGAAGGCGAACGTGCCGGGCCCGAAACCCGTCCAGGGCCGGTCGAACGACATGCGCCAGGCACAGGACCAGCGGTTGAGACGTTCGCGGGACGAGACGTCGCCGGCCAGTTTGGCAGACCAATACGGTTGCCAGTACACCAGCGCCGCCAGGCAAGTTGCGGTGAAAGCCAGCAGCACTTTTTTTTGCCAGTGCCGGTACAGCAAAAACCAGCAGGCCAGGTAACCGGTCAGTAAAAGGCTCAATACCGCCGCCCGCGAAGTGGTAAGCAGGAGCGCGGCAACAAGCAGCGCGATAGCGGGGCCTTTGTAGCGGTCCAATCTCTCTCCTAAGCCTATGGCTCCCCAAATCGCCATCACCACCGAGGCGCCAAACACTGTGTGGTCGGCAAAAAAAGGCATGGGCGCCAGATTGGCCTGGTCGGTTCGAAATTGATAAAAAAAGCCGTGGTGTATGATCGTGTACAGCGCCACTCCCGCCATCGACCAAAAGAAACAGGGCCATACTTTGCGCCAAAGTCCCGGAAAAAGGGTCATTCCGGCCCCAAATACCCACAAGTGCCCGATGGCTATCAGTACATATTTCCACGATACAAGAGGCATGGAAGAGCTGAACGCCGTTGCGCACAACCATGTCGGCCAAAGCAAAATTGCGAGGTGCAATGCCGAGCGTTTGGGCAGGGGAAAACCTGCCTGCCGCCAGGCCAGTAACAACCCTATACCCGAAATAGCCAAAAGCGGTTCGGCGGGCAGTTCGATTGCCCAGCTTCCGAACGAATATTCCACCGACCAGGGAAGGAAGGCGAACAGCACTTGATACAGTCGGACAAGCCAGACAGGCGGCATTTATAAATTTTTTGTTTTTAAAAATTAAATCAATTTGTTTAATTTGCGTCCAAAATGAACACCCACGTGGCAAAAAAACAACAGGATACCCATTCCCCGGCGACGCCCTACCTCAAAGGCCGGGGGGCGCAAATCAATCCGGGTACCCGCTTCGATCAGCACTTGCACGACGGCCAGCCGGTCGATTGGGCTTTGGTGGAGGCCGATTGGGAGACGCCCGATCTGCCTACCGAATACCTCGAAACGCATCCGAAAACCATCCTCAACAAGGTCGAAAGTAGCGATATTCCGATGGAGTGGAGCCTTAATCCTTACCAGGGCTGCGAACACGGCTGTATTTATTGCTACGCCCGCAATACGCATCCTTACTGGGGTTTTTCGGCCGGCCTCGATTTTGAGCGCAAGATTCTGATCAAACGCAATGCCGCCGAGTTGCTCGAAAAGGAATTGAAAAAAAAGACATGGAAAGCCTCGCCGGTCATGTTTGCCGGCAATACCGACGTGTACCAGCCGGCCGAACGAAAATTCGGCATCACCCGCGCCTGTCTCGAAGTATTCTGGAAATACCGCCATCCCGTGGGCATTATCACCAAAAACAGCCTCGTGCTGCGCGATCTCGATCTGCTCACCCTGCTGGCATCCGAAAATCTGGTCAGCGTAGCCCTCAGTATCACGACTTTGAGCGACGAGCTCTGCCGTTTCCTCGAACCCCGCACCGCCACACCCCGGCAGCGTCTGCGCACCCTCGAAACGCTGGTGGGGCGCGGTATCCCGGTGTTCGTCATGATGGCGCCCGTCATCCCCGGTCTCAACGACCACGAAATACTGCCGCTCGCCAAAAAGGTAGCCGAACTGGGCGCCTCGGGTATCGGTCACGGCATGGTGCGGCTCAACGGCGACGTGGGCCTCATTTTTGAAGACTGGATTCGAAAAGCCATGCCCGATCGCGCCGACAAGGTGCTCAACAAGATCCGCTCCACCCACAACGGCGAACTGTTCGACCACCGCCCCGGCCTGCGGATGCGCGGCGAAGGTAAAATCGCCGAGATCGTGTCGGCGCAGTTCAAACTGGCGCGGGAGCGTTATTTCAAGGACCGGAAAATGCCGAAACTGAATTGCGAACTGCATGAGCAGTTCAAGACAGGGCAGATGCGGTTGTTTTAAAAATGAGTTCTTAACCCTCAGATAACAAGTTATCTATCTCTTTTTTGAGGATCGGTAAATGGTTTTTAATGACTGCCCAAACCTGCACGTCATCAATGCCGTCATATCCATGTATAAGAAGGTTGCGAAAGTCAATGATCCTTCGCTTTGACGAAATTTGAACTTCTGATTGTAACTTGGTTAAGCGGGTGAGCGCTTCGCCTATAATTTCAAATTCCCTTTCAACCGCCCTTTTAACCGTGTAATTACGCTAGTAATCGTTATACGATGCACAGGAAGACAAATGATGGTCAATTCCACGTATCGCTTCCTGGATATGAGACAGCAACATGAGTTCTTCTCTAAGCATACACCAGTTTGCTTTTTTCAGCAAGTTCAGCTTTGAAGTATGGGTTTTTGACAGATCGTTCAATCACTAAATCCACTTTCCTGCCATACAATTCTTGAATTGCATACCAAAGTGACCACCACAGTTCCCCGTTTTCGACGGGATCCAGGTTTTCTTCAAATTGGATCAGAAGGTCGATGTCGCTTTCTTCGTTAAAATTATTGGTCAATACCGACCCAAAAGCATATGCGCTGACCACCTTGTGCGTTTTTAACAAACGAATCAGATCAGGCATTTTTTGAGCAAAATATGGGTGAAATTGTGCCATGATTGAAGCAAAAATAGTGGTTTTTGACTAGAACGCAAACCACTCACACCCTCGTAATCTTCGCCCCGATCGCATTCAAACGCTGATCGATGTACTGATACCCGCGATCGATCTGGTGCACGTTGTGGATACGGCTGGTGCCTTTGGCCGACAGGGCGGCGATCAGCAGCGCCTGGCCCGCGCGGATGTCGGGCGAGGTCATGTCGATGCCCCGCAGCGGATAGCGGCGGTCGAGGCCGATCACCGTGGCGCGGTGCGGGTCGCAGAGGATGATCTGGGCGCCCATGTCGATCAGTTTGTCCACGAAAAACAGGCGGCTTTCAAACATTTTTTGGTGAATCAGCACGCTGCCCCGGGCCTGGGTGGCTACCACGAGCACGATCGACATGAGGTCGGGGGTAAAACCCGGCCAGGGCGCGTCGTAGATGGTCAGGATGGAGCCGTCGATAAAGGTGCTGATTTCGTAGCGCTCCTGCGCCGGGATGTGCAGGTCGTCGCCTTTCTGGTCGATCCGGATACCCAGTCGCTCGAAAGTGTGCGGGATGATGCCCAGGTGCGGGATGCCCGCGTTTTTGATCGTAATATCCGACTGCGTCATGGCGGCCAGTCCGATAAAGGAGCCGATTTCGATCATATCGGGCAGGCAGCGGTGTTCGGTGCCGCCCAGGTGTTCCACGCCTTCGATTTCGAGCAGGTTGGAGCCTATGCCGCTGATGCGGGCGCCCATGCGGTTGAGCATGCGGCAGAGCTGCTGCACGTAAGGCTCGCAGGCGGCGTTGTAAATGGTGGTTTTGCCTTTGGAGAGCACGGCAGACATGACGACGTTGGCGGTACCGGTGACGGAGATTTCGTCCATGTGCAGGTACGTGCCTTGCAGTCCTTCTTTGGGTTGCTGCACGTAGTAAATGTCTTTTTCGTCGTCGTATTTGAACTCGGCGCCCAGTTTCTGAAAACCCAGGAAGTGGGTGTCGAGGCGGCGGCGGCCGATTTTGTCGCCGCCGGGTTTGGGCAGGGTAGCGCGCCCGAAGCGTGCCAGCAGCGGCCCGATCAGCATGACCGAACCGCGCAGGCGCTGGGCGTCTTTCATAAAGGCTTCGGAGCGCAGGTAGCTGATGTCGATGGTGCCCGCGCAAAAGCGCCAGGTATCGGCCGATTGTTGCTCGACGGTGACGCCGAGGCCGTGCAGCAGCTCGATCAGTTTGTTGACGTCGAGGATGTTCGGGACATTGGATATGGTGACGGCGTCGTCGGTAAGCAGTACGGCGCTGATGACCTGAAGCGCTTCGTTTTTGGCGCCCTGGGGCAGGAGTTCGCCATGCAGCGGCTGGCCGCCGATGACTTCGAAAGTGTCGAGTTGCATGTCTGGGACGAAGGGTTTTGGGCTTTACACGGTTTGGCGGGGCGAAAGTAGGGAGATCGCCGCTTTTGTACGGCGGGCGGCGGGATTTTTGGGTAATTCGGATGAAAGGGCAAATAAAAAGCCCCCGGCGTGTTCGCCGGAGGCCCAGAAATTTTATCCAAAAAATGTCTTGTCGCGATTAAACGATCTTGACATCTACTGCATTCATTCCTTTTTTACCGCGTTCGGTGCGGTAGCTTACTTTGTCGCCTTCACGAATGTTATCGATGAGGCCGCTGATGTGAACGAAGATTTCTTCGCCCGAGTTGTTGTCAACAATGAAGCCAAAGCCTTTGGTTTCATTGAAGAACTTTACTGTTCCACTGTACATTGAAAAAAAATTGTAAATGATGATGTGGCAATGTGCCGCTGCAAAGGTAGGGGTATTTTTTATAAAAAACTGATTTTCAATTTTTTTTGCAAAAAGGCCTTTTGCAGGTAAAAAAACTTCCTCCCGGCATGGCCGGGAGGAAGTTGAAGTTAGAGGTCAAAAAGATGCCAGGATCGCGATCAGGCAAGCTTGACGTTTACTGCGTTCGGTCCTTTTCGGCCTTCCTGAATGTCGAAGGTGACCTTGTCGTTTTCTCTGATTTTGTTGACGAGGCCGCTTACGTGTACAAAGATTTCTTTGCCCGAACCGTCCTCCTGAATGAAGCCAAAGCCTTTGGTTTCATTGAAGAATTTTACTGTTCCAGTGTACATTGAAAAAAATTGAGAAGGGTGATATGGCTAAGTGCCTTGTCAAAGATAAGGTGTTTTCGCTGTAAATTGGAATTCTGCCCGGCGCCTTGATCCGCTTGAAGAACGAGAGGCTATGCTCCCTTCGTCAGCCACATGCCGGCCAGCGCGGTCAGAAAATACGGCACCAGAGCGGCTGCGCCGCCGTAGTCCTGCGCCAGTCGTTGCCCGAAGAACAGGCACAACAGCGCCGCGGCAGCTACCGCCTGGCCATAAAACGCCAGCGTGGCCATGTCGCTCAGCAACAGTTGCACTGCACCGGCCGCCGACAATGCCCCGGCGCTTACTTCCAGCAGGGTAATGACCGGCATCATCAGCGACACCAGTCCTGCCAGCGGGCTTTTTTTGAAATGTGCGCTGAAATAGGCCAGATTGCCCCGGTAATGGAACACCTTGTCGAGACCCGACTGGAGAAAAAGGATGGCCATGAAAAGGGAAACGGCGAGTTGCGGGAGCATAGTAGAGCGTATGCTTTGAAATCAGGGAACGGAGATAGTAAATGGGTTGATGATTTTAATGCCGGCCATTATCTGACCTGAATTAAGATCTTCGGTAAACAAGGTAGAGCAATTTGCTTTTTGAGCGGCCGAAACGATCAGGGCGTCCCAGAAGGATAATTGATGAATAATCGAAAAGTCAATCGCCTGCGAGATGGATTCCAGATCAATTGTAACGATTTCAAATTGTCGAAATAGTTGGAGCAATCCTTTCACGAGCACTGGATCTGCACCCATTTTACGCGTCATTACAACATAAAATTCCTGTATAACCTGTGTGGATAGCACTATTGTCGACTTGCTCGCCAAATGTTTAATCAATGCCCGGCAGTGCTTTTGTTTTTCCGGTTCATTGCTGTTTTGCAGGTACACAAGAAAATTGGTATCGAGAAAGATTTTATCTTTCATAAAGGTCTTCTCGTTTCCAGGAGGGAGACTGGGTTATCTTAATTTTATCCATTTCTGCAAAAAGGGCGGAAATCAGGTCCTGGTTTTCACGTTCTACATTTTCCCGCAGCAAACGACGGACAAGGTCGTTCAGCGTGGTATGCTGCCGACGCGCATAGGCCCTGCTTTTTTCCAAAAGATCATCAGGCAAAGACAAGGTTATGTTTTTCATAAAACAATTTACACATAATACGTGTGCAAATATACAGTGAGTTCAGTTGTGTCGCAACCTTAAAAATGCTTCCACCCCTGCGCTTTCAGCTCGTGCAGGTTACCGCCCTTGGTATTCAGTTTTACGCCGTCTTTGGCATCCAGAATTTCCCCTGCGATATAAATATCGGGCAGGTATTTGAC
>JADZFP010000636.1 GCA_020849825.1 Saprospiraceae bacterium | reverse complement strand
TTCAATCATGGGAGGTATTCATACCGGCTAGCGCCTCTGTACCTAAAATCATCTCCCTCCCTACATCAACATCTGGTTTGCTCAACCTTTCAAATATTGGATATATATTGGTCAGAAAAGCAGTATCTGGCAAAGGACTTTTGATTGTTTTTTCCTCCCCAAACCCATAATGGGCAAAAACGCTACTCTTCCCTTGCACTCGTCGTCAATGAGCAACTTAGCGACCCAATAACAACTGGCGAGATGCTACATTTGTCCTCTTATTCAACAACTGCATGACGAACTGCTTCAAATTTATTTTTCCAGCATTCCTGACGCTGACGATACTCCTTTCTTTTTGCCAAAAAGAACGCTTCACCACCGATCCGAACGACCGGCTGGAATTTTCCACCGATACGCTCCGCTTCGATACGGTATTTACCGAGCTGGGCTCGGCCACGCGTATTCTGAAAATTTACAACCGCCACAAGGAAAGCCTGCGGGTCAGCCGTATCTACCTTGAAAACGGTACAGCATCCAAATTTAACCTCAACGTCGACGGCTTGCCCGGCCGCGAACACCGCGACATCGAAATTGCACCCAACGACAGCTTGTATGTTTTCGCGGAAGTCACAATCAACCCCGATGACCCGCTGAGCAGCAGCCCCTTCGTGATCGATGAGAACGTGCTGTTCGAAACCAATGGCAACACCCAGGCCGTGGTGCTCGAAGCTTGGGGGCAAAATGCCAACTATATCCCGTCCCGGTTTTACGCCGACAGCACGGTCTATTTCGGCTGCAACGGCGGCGAGTGGTTGTGGGACGATCCCAAACCCTACGTCATCTACGGCCAGGTGGGTATCGGCGATTGCACCGTGCGCATACCGGCGGGCGCCCGTATCTACGTGCACGGCGGACTGACCAAGGAAAAAGTGGATTCGGTGACGACAGCGTTCCGCAACGACGGCCTGCTGTTCTTTTTCGGCAACGGCCGGCTGATCGTCGAAGGCACACTCGAAAACCCCGTGATCTTTGAAGGCGACCGCCTCGAATCCGAATTCGACGACGAACCGGGGCAATGGACGGGCATTTTACTCACCGACGCTACACAAGGGCACAGCATTCAGCATTGCATTATCCGCAACAGCGTCATCGGGGTGTACGTCGACAGCGCTGCCGAACTTACGCTGCGCGACACCCGCATTTACAACACTACCAACGGCGGACTGATTGGGGTGCATGCCAAAATAACAGCCGAAAACTGCCTCTTTTACAACCACGGCAACTTTGCCGTGCAACTGGCCTATGGTGGCGACTATAAATTCACGTATTGCACGATGGCCAGTTACGGCGTCGACGGCGAAAGTATTTTCATGGGCAATGCCCGCTGCCTCGACCAGGCTTGCCAAAGTTTTTACGCTTTTCCGCTCAAAGCCCGGTTCAACAATTGTATCGCTTTTGGCAGCAGAGCCGACCAGATTTCCCTGTTCGATCGCCTGGGCAACGATCCCGCTTCGTTCGACTACCGGTTTGAAAACTGCGTCGTTCGGGTGCGCGACCTGATCAAACCCGAAGCCTACCCGGATTTCCCCAACTTTTGCCAGCCTTGCCTTTTCGCCGAACAATCGGACACCCTGTTTCTCGATCCAAATCGCGACAATTACCGCCTCGATACCATCGGCTCCGTGGCCAACCGCTATGCTTTGCCCGCGCCCGGGATCGACCGCGATCTGGACGGCAAGTTGCGCGATGCGAACAACCCGGATGCCGGGTGTTTTGAAATTGAATTTTAAACGTAAATCATTTGCCGAACAGTCCTTTTCGTTGGCGTTTCAGCGAGCGTTCTGTTTTTTTGATCGTCACCGGATCGCTGGAATAACTGGGCACGTTGAGGCGGTTGTAACCCAGCACGACGTAGGTGTAGTACTGCCCCTGCACCGGCGTCATGTCCTCAAAGATTGTTTTTTCGCTGTTGAACGGCGTGATCGTCAGCAGGTTTCGGATGTCGCTGAAATCGCCCACCTCTTTGCCGTTGAAACGATAAACGGCATAGTAGTACGGCATTTGATCGCCGTTGGTGATGTTGCACACGTGCCAAGCCATTTTGACGCGACCGGGCGCCCCGGCGATACGGCAGATTTGTGGCGTAGCAGGCGGAATCAGGCTGAGTGCCGGATGTGCCGGCACGAGCGCCGGTGTTGGGTAAATGCTGGTGATAAGCGAATCCTGCACTCCCAGAGGGTTGTACAGAAGGGGTTTTACGGAGTAAAAAATACTGCCGTGCACGCCCTGGGTATTGCGGTTCAGGGCTACCTGCCGATTGATTTCGTCGGGTAAATACCAGTTGGGATCGGCCGGCCAGTTGTTCACTTTGTACACGGCGTGGCCAATGTATAGCTGGCGGCCATAGGTGTGTTGGCTCCACCAGTTGATGAGCGTTTTGTAGTCGGCAGGCGGGAAGCCGATACTCCAGTACAATTGCGGAGCAACGTAATCAATCCAGCCGTTTTGCAGCCATTTGAGCACGTCGGCGTAGTTGTCGTCGTAGCTCGTCACGGAAGTGCCCGTAGCGGAACCGTTGATCGGATCTTTGCTCGAATTGCGCCACACGCCATAGGGGGCGATGCCGAAGCGAACGTAGGGTTTGATGCTTTTTATTCCTTCCGAGCAGTTTTTGATCAAAAGGTTGATGTTGTCGCGCCGCCAATCCTGGATATTGGTAAACCCGCGTGGGTCGGAGGCAAACAGGTCGAGATCGTCAATTTCGGGCTGGTTGGCGACGGGATAGGGGTAGAAATAGTCGTCGAAATGAATCCCGTCGACGTCGTACCTCAGCACAATGTCTTTGACGACGTTGGTCAGGTACGTGCGCACCAGCGGGCTGGCGGGGTTGAAATACCAGCGGTTGCCGTATTGGTAGAACCACTCCCGTTTGCGGTCGGGAGGCAGCGATTTGAGCAGGTGCATGGGGCTGAGACTGGCAGTATCGAGATCGAAAGTTGCCCGGTAAGGGTTAAGCCAGGCATGGAATTCCATGCGCCTGTCGTGGGCTGCTTTGATCATGTATTCCAGGGGGTCGTAAGGCGGGTTGGGCGCCAGACCCTGCTGCCCGGTCAGGTATTTGCTCCAGGGCACGACGGGCGAATTGTAAAACGCGTCGCCGGCAGGGCGGACCTGCACAAAAACAGCATTCATATTCATGGCTTTCAGCACATCGAGCAGGCTGTCGAATTCGGCGCGTTGCCGTTCGGGCGAAAGGCCGGGCGCTGAAGGCCAGTCGATATTGGCGACGGTGGCAACCCAGGCGCCGCGCATTTCGGATACGGGTGTTTGGGGCAATTGTTGCGATTGCGCCGTTATAAAACCATTTGCAAAAGATGAAAAAAAGGCGGCAAAAGCGATAAAGCGGATAAAGGCAGTCATGGTCAAAATTGGTTTTGCGGTAAAAGTAGCGTATCGGATTATTGCCCAAAGCTTTATTCGGCTGAAAAATCGGGAATGAATTTTCAGACCTTTGCCCTGAAATAACCTGACCAATGCAATTTCCACAACCCATATCCGTACGCGAGCTGGCTCGCCGCTTTAATGCCCAACTGATTGGCGATGAAAACCTCATGGCCACCGGTATCAATGAAATTCACAAGGTGCAACCCGGCGACATCGCTTTTTCCGATGCGCCGAAATATTTTGCCAAAACACTCGAGAGTGCAGCCACGGTCATTTTGCTCAATCAGCCGGCGGAATGCCCGCCCGGAAAAGCCATTCTGGTTGTAGAACAACCTTTCGAAGTGTACGATACGCTGGTACGCGAACACAGGCCCTTTCAGCCGCTTACATCAGCGATTCATCCGGAGGCCGAAATACATCCCACTGCCATTATCGAACCCGGAGTGGTGATTGCGTCCAATGTTAGAATTGGCGCGCACTCGCATATCCAGGCCAATGCCTACATCGGCGAGTATACCTATATCGGCGAGCATGTAGTGGTCGGGCCGGGGGCTATCATCAGTTCCGATGCCTTTTATTTTAAAAAACAAGCGGATAAAAGCTACACAAAATGGCGCTCCGGCGGGCGGGTGATACTGGAAAACCACGTAGACATCGGCGCCGGCTGCACGATCAACAAGGGCGTCAGCGGCGATACGATTATCGGCGAAGGCAGCAAACTCGACTGCCAGATACACATCGGCCACGGCGTGGTGGTGGGCAAAAACTGCCTTTTTGCCGCCCAGGTCGGTATCGGCGGAAAAACGATCATCGAAGACAATGTCGTCTTGTACGGACAAGTCGGCGTGGCGCAAGCCATTCGTATCGGGGCTGGCGCGGTAGTGCTGGCTACGTCGGGCGTATCCAAGTCGCTGGAAGGTGGCAAAACCTATTTCGGCGCCCCTGCCGAAGAGATCAGGGAAAAATACAAGGAACTCGCAGCCTTGCGCATGCTCCCCGATCTGGTACGAAAAATGAGTTGATCAGCGGGCAACCACCAATCGTTCCGTGCCGAGCGGCGCACCATTCTGCCAAAGGCTGATCCAGTATATGCCATCTGCCAATGAGGCGGTGGCGAGCACATGATTTGGGGCAGGTATGTCCAGATTTTCAATTAAAATGATTCGGCCGTATTGGTCGGCGACCGTGATTCTGTTGAAAGGAAGCTCTCCCGACGAAATGGAGAAGGATTCATCGGCAGGGTTGGGCGACAATCTGATTCGCTGTTGAGTTCGAAGGGGCGCTGCGACGTCGACAGCCGTAGCGCACACATCACCGTAGAGGTTTTGACCGTTTTGCTGGTAACAAACTGCGTAGGGACAAAGGCAAAGACCCATAGCCGGGTCCCACAATCCATTCGTATTGCCAAGGCTTTCTATCCACGTCGTCGTGCTGGCTAAAACAGTATTAATCGTCCAGGTATGCCGCACGCTACCATCGGGCCACAGAACGGATGAAGTATCCTCAACATAAACCTTGTAAGCAGGGTAACCAACTTCCACGGAATCTCCGGGGCCGAGAGAGAAATCGTACAACAAGAACTCGGCTTGGAGGTCGGAGTTGTATTGGAAAACCTGCCGTGTCGTTGTGTCTTCACGCATCAGGGCAAACAGGATGCGGTCGCTGGTGTCGACCTGATAAGGCGGGCAAAAGTCAGGGGCATTCGGTGAGCCCAAAATGGGAGCGATCCACAATAAATGATAGGTCTGGCCAGCCACGACCGTATCGCCATTGAACCAAAAACGGTTGCCTGAACTATAGGTGCACAATGCCAATTCGCCGGGAGAAGAGAGAATGTCGCGGTAAGCGCCATACTGGATAAAAGGCTGGTAGGTCTGCGATGATAACACAGTGGTTATCAATGAAAAAACGAAGGAACAGGTGGCTTTCATGGCTGTGTTTTTTTGATAAAAATATTCCGTAGAAAGGCTTGGGCAGGATTTTTTCCGGGGTAATGTCGTGACCTTACCAAAGAAATCCCCCCAGGCTCTGTCGATGAAAAAGAAAGCATATCCCTACGACAAGTTTTTCAAATCGGTGCTTACCCTCCGGCGGGCAGCCGAGGAATTGCTGGTGTACAGCCTTCCGCAGTCGGTACTGACCAATTTGCAACTGGCGTCGTTGAAACCGGTAAAGGATAGTTTCCTGGATGATCGGGTGAGGGAGCATTTTGCGGATGTGGTTTATTCCTGCTCGACGTTGACGGATGAAAACGTTCAGGTCAGTTTTCTTTTTGAGCATAAAAGTGAAAAACCGACAGCGCCGGTAGCCTTGCAACTGTTGAGATATATGCTGAGTCTTTGGGAGCATCACTGGAGGCAAAAAAGACCATTGGGGGCGGTAATACCGATTGTCATTTATCACGGCAGAGGGGAATGGGAGAAGGAAACACTGGGTAAATTGATCAGGAGCGCGGGCCTCTTTCGCACTTACCTGCCTGACTTTGACTATGTTTTTATCAACCTGCAATCGACGCCCGACACGGAGTTGATCAAGCCCGGATCAAGCATTTTGCAAGCCTTTTTTCTTTTGCTCAAATATGCCCGCCAAGAGGAATTTATCCGCCGGAATTTTGCCCGTATCGTTATTTTTGCTGAGGCGAGAACCGAAGATTTCGAGTTCACGTTCTTCTATAAAGTGATGTTAAAATACATCATAAGCATATCCACCATCACCAAACCTGAACTGCACGCCATGATCGACAACACAAAAGACGACGACGATTACCTGCGATTCGGTGAAAACGACCATGAAGTCAGTCTCCTTCATTTGCTTTATGATGAAGAAGAAATTGAAGAAATGAAACAACGCGGTCTGGAAGAAGGCCGGAAAAAAGGAAAAATTGAAGCCATCCGCGCTATTCTCCGCAAGCACCCGGAATGGACTGATTTAACAATTGCAGAACTGCTGGATGTAGCCGAATCGTTGGTGCAACAAACCCGGCTGGAAGGTCCAAATGAATGATCCCAATGCAGTGAACTGCCTGAAAAACGAGGCTGTTTCACAAATCGCAGTAGCCAGGAGCCCTGGCGAATAAAGTTTCACGCAAAGCCGCCAAGGCCGCCAAGGAGCAAATTCTTTGCGCGCTTTGCGACTTTGCGTGAAATAATATTCCTACGATTTTGGGCCGACCGACTTGTGAGACGACCTCGTTTATACTTTTGCCCAATGTCACAGCAACGCCACTCCGATCTCATACGTGCCGAAGCCCATCGGCTGGGATTCGAATTTGTCGGCTTTGCCAAAGCAGAACGCCTCGACGAAGCCGCGCGGCGCCTCGAATCGTGGCTCGCCCAGGGAGCACACGGCAGCATGAATTACATGGCCCATCATTTCGATATGCGAGTCGACCCAACGCTCCTGGTGCCCGGCGCCAAAACACTGATTTGCCTCACGTTTAATTACCACAATCCTGAAAAACAACGCGATCCCGAGGCGCCCAGGATTAGTCAGTACGCTTATGGAGAGGATTACCATTTCGTCGTCAAAGACCGCCTGAAGTCGTTGCTGGCCTACATGCGCGAACACATCGGAGAAATTGACGGGCGTTGCTTTGTCGACAGTGCCCCTGTGCTCGAACGGGAGTGGGCTCAACGCGCCGGACTAGGCTGGAATGGCCGCCACACCCTGACCATACACCCGCGCCGAGGCTCTTATTTTTTTCTGGCCGAAATCATTTGCGACCTGCCATTGGTCTACGACGACCCAATCCGCGACCATTGCGGCACTTGCAGGCGCTGTATCGATGCCTGTCCGACCGGCGCCATCGCCCCCGAAGGCTATTTCCTCGATGCTTCCAAATGTATTTCTTACCTCACTATTGAACTGCGCGATCAAATTCCCGCCGAGTTCAAGGAAAAAATGGATGGCTGGATGTTCGGTTGCGACGTTTGCCAGGATGTGTGCCCCTGGAACCGGTTCGCACAACGCCACGAGGAACCGGCTTTCGAGCCGCACCCCGATTTGCTGGAAATGAACCGGCGCGACTGGCTCGAACTGACCGAAGAGGTTTTTGGCAGGATTTTTAAAAAATCAGCGGTAAAAAGAGTGAAATACGTCGGCTTGAAGCGGAATATTCAATACTTGGGCTGATGCTTAACCCTCATTATTGCGGCAACCGTATTTCGTAGGTCTTCCCGGCTTTGTTGGTCAGCTTGCTGTCAACCAGCCACGGATTGTACAATTTCAGCATGCGGTAACTGGTACCGTGTTCGGCGGCAAAATCGCCCCAGCTGGCTACCGGTCCGTTCACGCTCACCGTGCGAAACTTGGTCAGCGGCGGGTACAAATGCGCTTTGTCGATGACGTACTCGTATTCTTCCGGATGCTGCATGACTTCTTTAATCGCTACAATACGGAACGGGTAGCGCATCGTTTCGTCGGCGGCAAGATTGAGATCGAAAAAGCTCTGTGCGCGCTGAGACGACTTTTCGGAAGCGATACGGCCGTGTCCGCCATTATAGGCGGCGGCAGCGAATACCCAGGAACCCAGCGAGTTGCGTTCGTTTTTCAGGTATTTGCAGGCAGCGCGGGTCGCTTTTTCGAGGTGATAACGCTCATCTACCTCGCTGTTTACTTCAAGCCCGTATTCTCCGGCGGCGTCTTTCATAAATTGCCACACACCCCTGGCTCCCGCAGGCGAAACGGCGTTGGACAACGCACTTTCCGCCACTGCCAGATATTTGAGGTCATCCGGCACGCCTTCTTCTTTGAGAATGGGTTCGATGGTCGGAAAGATCGCGTTGGCGCGCTTGATGGCCAGAATAGTTTGCGAATGAAAGTACACATTGCGGAGCAGTTCGGCATCGAGCCGTTGCCGGACATCCCAGTTGTCCATCGGAAATTTTTCTCCGCAGAAATCAAAGTCCTTGTCGAGATTGATCGACCGGACCGTTTGTTCGGGTACGTAAAAACCGCTGCCGGAACCGTTGCCTTTAAAGGCGGCAAAACCTACCCAGAGCAGGGCGCCGACCAGAAAGACATTGAGAAGGAGGAGAAAACGTGCGTTGAGCATAGGGCGGGATGTTTGAAAAAACGGTTGACAAAGTTCGGATTATTCCATTATACCCGATGCACAGTGGTTTGCGAAAATGATCACGCCGTCATCTGTTCTGCCAGCAAGGCGCAAAACGCAGACAATGTTGGCACATTGGCGAGGCTTTGCAACGCTGCAGGCGGGACAGAGGACAAGTGAGCAATTCGCGAACCACTGTGCATCGGGTATCAAACGAAAAACGCCGACGATTAGTCGGCGATTTGTCCTTCGATTGGCTTTTTATAAACCGGTACTGTGGAACAGGGCTCTCCGAACATGATACTTCGGGCGACCGGCTGCAGACGGCGCGTGATTTCAAGATACGCCGAGGCAGGTACCGGTTTGTCGCTACATCCTTTGATGACCAGGCGTTTACCCGCAAATTCGGACAGGTCCAGCGCTGCAATTTTTTTCAAAAACGCGGCGTCCAGATACTGATCAGGCGAAGCTTGCGCAACATCATTGGCGACAGGGGCGGCATAGGTGGCTACCAGCATGTACGCCCACATGGGTACGATGGCGTCGGCAGAGCAAAAAACTGCCAGGTT
>JADZFP010000635.1 GCA_020849825.1 Saprospiraceae bacterium | reverse complement strand
GTTGTACGGGCTGGGCAAATTGGGCATGAGTTCCACCCGAGGAACCGCAAGCTGTCCCGCCTGAGACCAGACGGCCGGAGGGGCCAGGAGAAACAATATTCCGATTTGAGCAGCGAACCTGTACGCGTATTTCATTTTTACGTCAGTTGACAAATACAAATTTCAAAAATTGGGCTTGCGTTTGATGGTATTATTCTGCGAATACATAATACTATCCTGCGCATGCTGTGTTAATAACCCTTGTTTTGCACCAGATTGGGGTTCAGGTCGATTTCGGTTTGGGGAAGGGGGAATACTTCGTGTTTACCAACCTGAAATTCGGGTACCGAATCCTGAGCGATTCCCCAGCGGACGAGGTCAAAAAAGCGGTGGCATTCGAAGCCCAGTTCGGCCTGGCGTTCGCGGCGGATCGCGTCGATCACAGCCTGCTTGTCGGTAGCGGTTACGGGCGGCAGGGCCGTGGCCGGATCGATGGCCTGGGCGCGGGCGCGGGCGCGCACTTGTTCGAGCGGCTCAAGGGCATCCTGTACCCGTCCCAGTTCGGCCAGTGCTTCGGCTTCCCAGAGCAGCACTTCGGCGTAGCGAATGGCCGTGTAGTTGATGTCGCCATCGGCTTTTTGCGTCACTTCGGCGTCGGCCTGAAGGTATTTTCGGGTACCGCGGCGGGTAGAGGAGAAGGAATTTTTGTAGATCAAACCGAAATATTCCTCGTTGTTGCTGGCGATGGTAAAGCCCCGGCGCGGGTCGTCGGCTTCAAAGGAGTTGAAATACGATTCGGTCACTTCGGCGAAGCCGTAGCCTTCGGAGAATTTTTTGGATGCCCACCACTGGTTCAGCGAGTTGCCCACGCCGAGTTCGAGGTTGGTGTGTTGAATTTCCCACACGGATTCGGCATTGTTCTGGGTGTTTTCGCGGAAATTGTCGCGATAGTCGGGCACAAGCGCATAGATGCCGAGCGCTTTCACCTGGCCGGTGTATTCGAGTGTTTTTTCCCAGTTTTTCTCGTAAAGCGCCGTTTTTGCGGCCAATGCGAGGGCGGCGCCCCTTGTGGCCCGGCCCAGGTCGGCGCCGCTGTGTTGCAGGGGCAGCAGGGCGGCAGCCTGATCGCAGTCGAGGATAATCTGGTTGCGCACAGTGCTGACGGGCGTTTTGGGTACTTTCAGTTCGTCGGGCGGGGTCACTTTGGTGTAAAGCGGCACATCGCCGAATACCTGCGTGAGCAGGAAATAATAGTAGGCCCGGAGAAAGTACGCTTCGCCCAGCACCCGGTTTTTCAGTGTGGCGTTCATATCGATGCCGGGTACTTTTTCGAGCACGATATTGCACTGCGCGATGCCGTTGTAGTTGAGCGCCCAGAAGTCGTTGAGTTCCTGGGTGCGGGGCGTGAAGGTGTAAAAGTCGAGCTCGACGAGTCCGGGGCGCGAGCCGTCGCCGCCCACGATGGCTTCTTCCGAGGGCAGTTCGGCGAGCGCCCAGTAGAAATTGTTGTTGGGCGTACAGAACAGCAGCGGCTGGTAGGCGGCATTGATGGCCTGTGTGGCATCGTCGGCTGTTTGAAAAAACGAACCGGCGTCGAGGGTTCCGAGCGGATCTTTCTCGAGTATACCCTGGCAGGCGCCGAGCAGGAACGGGAGGGCGAGGAGAAAGGATGTTTTTTTCATCATCATGGTTATTTAAACATGCTCTTGCAGGGAGCCGTGTTGTTTCAGAATTGCATTTGAATACCGAAAATGAAGGTGCGGGGCGCCGGCACGGTACCCCAGTCGATACCGACGGCCAGGTCGGACGAGATGCCGAGGCCGCGGGTGTCGTTGGTATTGGCCTGAATTTCGGGGTCGAGCCCCGGGTATTTGGTAAAGGTGAAAGCGTTTTGCACGGTGGCGTAGGCGCGCAGACTGCCGACGGCCTCGGTACGGATCAGTTGTTTGAAATTGTACCCCAGCGTGATGTTGCGCAGGCGCAGGTAAGAGCCGTCGTACAGCCAGCGGGTGGAGGGCCGTCGGTTGCCGTTTCGGTCGTCGACACTGACTTTCGGGAACGTATTGCTGGGATTCTCGGGCGTCCAGCGGTTGAGGATGTCGCGATACGAGTTAAAGCCCCGCAGCTGGGTTTCGTAGGCGAAATTGCCGTACAGGAAAAACAGGTCATTGCCCTGCACGCCCTGGGCCAGTACGGAGAAGTCGAGATTTTTCCAGCTGAGGCTGGCATTGAGACCGTAGGTAAAATCGGGGAATGGATTGCCGAGGTGGGCGCGGTCTTTGTCGTCGATCACGCCGTCGTCGTTGAGGTCGGCAAATTTGACGTCGCCCGGGCGGGTACTGCTGGTTTGAAAGGCGTGGTTGTCGATTTCTTCCTGGCTTTGGAAAATACCTTCCATTTGCCACAGGAAAAACGAGCCGATGGGATGGCCTGGTTCTGTTTTGGTCAAGGGGCCGTCGGAAAGGCCGAATCCGCCCAGAATCGGTTCGCCTCCCGCGATCGAGATGACCCGGTTGCGCAGGGCGGTCAGGTTGGCGCCGACCGACCAGTTGAAATCCTGGCGTTTGGTTTTATAAATGGCGCTGAATTCCCAGCCCTTGTTTTCCACCTGCGCAGCGTTGACGAACGGCGGATTCTGGGCGCCGCCCGACTGGGGCACCGGCACGCGCACGAGGATGTCGTTGCTTTGTTTGTCAAAATAATCGACGATAAACGTGAGGCGCTCGCCCCACACGCTGAGGTCCATGCCGAAGTTGGTCTGCGTGGTGGTTTCCCAGCGGATATTGGCATTGCCGCCTTCCACCAGTTGCGCGCCGGTGACGATCTGGTCGCCGAAACTGTAGGTGAAATTGCCCGTTTCGATGAGCGAGCTGTACGGATAGTTGCCGATTTCCTGATTGCCCAGCCGGCCCCAGGAGGCGCGGAATTTCAGACCGGAAACAAAGGACACCGACTGGAAGAAACGCTCGTTCGATACGTTCCAGGCGGCAGACACGGACGGAAACAGCCCCCAGCGGTTGTTGGCGCCGAAGCGCGAAGAACCGTCGCGGCGCAGCGTGGCGTTCAGTACGTAACGGCCGTCGTAGGTATATCCCAGTTGCCCGAAATACGACAACAGGGCCCATTCCGTCACGATACCGCCCACGCCGACGTTGTCGATCTCCGACACCACGGCGTTGTCGATGTAGCGGAAAAGCGGATCGGTGCGGCGGAAATTGTTGACCGAAGCGCCCAGGTAATTGGTATTGTTCTGAATGGCTTCCATCCCTGCCAGCGCTGAAATACGGCCCTTGCCGAACTCCTGCGAGTAGTCGATGGTGTTTTGCCACACGAGGTTGCGGTCGAACACACGCCCTTCGGAGAGCGAAGAAGGGTTGTAAACAGCCTGGGAGAGTCTTTGCTTGAATTTTTTTTCATTCTCAAACATAAAGTCGCCGCCGAGCGAGCTGCGGGCGCGCAGGCGGTTTTTCCAGAGGTTCAGTTCGACGTACACGTTGCCAAAAAACCTGCTGCGCTGGATGGTCCAGTCGGTTGCGTCGATAAACGCGAGCGGGTTAGCGTTGCCGTCGCCGAACAGCACGGGGTCGCCGAGTTCGGAGCTGACGTTGTAATAGGACCCGTCCTGGCGGTAGATCGGGAATACGGGCGCGGCGATAAGGGTGTACCGAACGCCGCTGAGTTCGTTGCCCGGCCCGAAGCCGTCGCCGGAGGAGTTGATCACCTTGCGGTCGGTAAATGCGAAAGAGAGGTTGTTGCCGAATTTGAGCCATCCGTTGCCGGTTTCGCCGTTGAAACGGAGGCCGTATTTTTTAAAACCCTGGCCTTTGAAAATCCCCTCCTGGTCGAGGTATTCGCCCTGGATAAAGTAGGCGCCGTACTCGTTGCCCCCGCTGGCCGAAAGGGCGTAGCGCTGCATCGGAGCAGGGTTAAAAATGAGGTCGAGCCAGTTGATGTCGGGCAGGGTGTCGAGCATCGACAGGTCGTAGGTCGGGAGCTGGTTGGGCAAGGGGCGAAGGGTATTGGCATTGTTGATGGCCTCGTTGCGGATTTCGAGGTATTCGCGCGCATTGAGGAGTTCCGGCAGCCGATGCGGTTGCGAAAAGCCGGCGTAGGTATCGAAGCTGAACTGCGGTTTGCCCGTTTTGCCGCGCTTGGTGGTGATGAGCACCACGCCGTTGGCTGCACGGGCGCCGTAAATGGCGGCAGCAGCGCCGTCCTTGAGCACTTCGATGCTCTCGATGTCGAGGGTACTGAAGGTGTTGATATTGCCTGTGGTGGGCACACCGTCGATGATGAACAGGGGATTGTTGTTGTTGAGCGTACCCGCGCCGCGAATGCGCACGGCAATGTCGTCGCCCGGCGCACCGGTGGTTTGGGTAATTTGTACCCCGGCGGCCTGGCCCTGGAGTGCCTGGTCGATGCCGAGCACCACGAGTTTTTCAATGTCTTTCGACTTGACGGAGGTGATGGCCGAGGAAACGTCGCTTTTGTATTCGCGTTTGTAGCCGGTGACGACGAGTTCCTGCAGCAGGCTTTCCTCCGGACGCATGACGACGTCGAGGGTGGTTTGGCCGGCCACGGGTACCGAGAGGTCTTCAAACCCGGTGTAGGTAAAAACCAGCACGGTCTGGGCGTCGGTTTCCAGGCGGAAGCGGCCTTCCACATCGGTTATGGCGCCTCCGCTGCCGCCTTGTTCGCGGATGCTGACCCCAATCAGAGGCTGTTGGTCTTCGCCGCTTCTGACGGCGCCGGAAACGGTGATTTTTTGCGCCCGGACGCTGCTTGCGGCACCCGAGAAAACAAAAAATGCTACTAAAAAAATCAGGATCGACCGAACATCATTTTTGTAAAATATGGCTTTCATAAAAACCCGTTTGAAATTTTAAACAAGACCACTGTCAGGCTGTTCGGCAAAATTGACAGTAAGCTCAGGGCGTGAGTGGTACTTAAATGTAAAAGTTTGATACTTTCGTGAATTGAAATTTTCCCTGCCCCTTTCTTCCGCCCTATTGTTTTGTATTTTTTCAAACCAAACCGCCACACCCTCGCCCATGCAGATCTACCGGGAGATTACGCCGCTGAAAGAACACAATGTTTTTGTGGTACTCGATTCGGTCAGCAACGGATTCGATTACCCGATCCACAACCACCCGGAATACGAACTGAACTTCGTAGCGGGCATCAGCGGTTCCCGAACGGTGGGCGACTCCACCGAGCGGTACGCCGATTTCGACCTGGTGCTGCTCGGCCCCTATTTGTACCACAAATGGGATGGAGACGCGGCCCTGCTGGCCAGCGGACAAGCTTACCGGGTGATTACGATTCAGTTCGGAATGGATTTGTTCAACGCCCACCTGATGCAAAAAGAGCGTTTTTACAAAATTCGCAAGTTGCTGCAGGATTCCCGCCGGGGTATCCGGTTTTCGGCCAAAACCATCCAGGAAGCCATGCCGCTCATGCTCAGCCTCACCGAAGACAAGGGCTTTGCCAATGTCATCGAATTTCTGTCGCTGCTCGACCTGCTGTCCCGCTCCGACGACGTCGCTTTTCTGGCCAGCGAGGGGTTTACGCCGCAGGCCGTCCGGACCGACAACAACCGGATACAAATTGCCTATGCCTACATCCTGCGCAATTTTGCCAATGCCAATATGAAAATCGGGGACCTGGCCGCGCTGGTCAACATGAGCGAGTCGGCGTTCAGCCATTTTTTCCAGAAATACACCAACAAGAGTTTTACCCAGTTTTTGATCGATGTGCGGGTGGGGCATGCCTGCAAATTGCTGCTCGATACCGACGAAACCATCAACCAGATTTGTTACCAGTCGGGTTTCAACAACCTGGCGAACTTTAACCGTTTGTTTCGCAAATACCGCAACTGCACGCCGCACGAATACCGCCGGAAATACCAGCAAAACACGGCATTCGACTGGTCGCGCCAGACGACGCCCTGGCAATTTTTGCCCTCCCGCGCCGGGTCGATGGAAAAACTGGTGCCGGCGCAGTATTCGACCCGTCTCGTTTATGTCTGAATCTTTTTTCCCCCGCTGACATGCAAATCGCCCTCACCGGCGCTTCCGGCCGTATCGGCAACGTCGTCGCGCGCCGGCTGCTGGCCGCCGGCCACCGCCTCCGCGTGCTGCAGCGCCGCGACAAGCCCTCGCTGGCCGGACTGCCCCTCGAAATAGTGAGCGGCCACCTGCTCGACCGCCCCTCGCTCGAAGCGCTCGCCGAGGGCTGCGAAGCGCTCATCCATCTGGCCGGGCTGATTTCCGTACACGGCGACCGGGGCGGCGAGGTCGTTCGGATCAATGTGGAGGGCACGCGGCAGGTGCTGGAGGCCAGTCTGGCCCGGGGCCTGCGGCGGGTGATCGTGTTCAGTTCGGTGCAGGCTTTTTCGCCGCCGCCGGCCGGCCGGGCGCTCGACGAAAGCGCACCGCTGGCCCTGCAAAGCGCCATGGCCTACAACCGCGCCAAGGCCGAAAGCCTGCTTCTGGCGCAGCGATTCGCCGCCGAACATCCCCTGGAAGTACTGACGCTCTGCCCGACGGGCGTACTGGGACCTTACGACTACGAACCTTCGTTGTCGGGCCGGATGCTGATCGATTTCCACCGGGGGCGCATCCCCCTGCTCACGCCCGGCGGCGCCGACTGGGTCGAC
>JADZFP010000634.1 GCA_020849825.1 Saprospiraceae bacterium | reverse complement strand
TTTTGTCCTGCTCGATGAGGGGCACTTTATAACTGATGACGACCACTTCGCTGAGTGTGCCGCTCGTTTTGAGCGTGGCGTCGAGGGTGGTGATTTTACCCTCCGTAACGACAACGTCGGTGATGCGCCTGCTTTCATAACCCGTGTAACTGATTTCAACCGTGTAGACGCCGGGGTCGATTTCGAGGCGGTACTGGCCATTGTAGTCGGTCACGGCGCCTTTAACCAGGCTGGCGTCTTTCGTGACTTTGACGGCAGCGCCGATCAGGGCTTCGCCGCGTTCGTCGGTGATTTTTCCGCTGAGCGCCGTGTTGGCGGTATAAGGCTGGAGCGTGACGAAAATCGGGCTGAGCAGCAGGAAGAAGAGGTATTTCATACAGGTTTGGTTTGAAAAGTAAACATTGCGGGGAAAGGATGCGCAAGCCCCGCACGATTACATACAACGTTCGTTTTTTCTTTTCTTGCAGCCCTAAAAAAATACCGCCCTATGTCCTCCACACTCAACCGCCGCAAATTTCTGCAAAGCGCCGCCCTCACCGGCGCTGCCCTGGCTGCTCCGAAAATCCTGGACGCCGCCACCGAACCGGCCCTTGCCCGCCAGACGCCCGGGGCTTTCAAATCAAAACTCAACATCGGCTTTATCGGCGTGGGCCTGCGCGGTCAGAGCCACGTCGAACTGGCCCTGATGCGCGACGACTGCGAAGTGGTCGCCATCGCCGACCCCGATCCGCGCATGGTGGCCGACTGCCTCAAAATGATCGCCGACAAAGGCAAAAAGAAACCTGCCGTGTACGACCAGGGCAACTACGACTACCTGCGCCTTGTGGCCGATAAAAACGTGGATGCCGTGGTGATCGCCACACCCTGGGAATGGCACACCCAGCAGGCCGTAGCCGCCATGAAAGCCGGCAAATACGTGGGTACCGAGGTGTGCGGCGGCTTTTCGCTCGACGAGTGCTGGCAACTGGTCAATACCCACGAGGAAACCGGCGCCCATCTCATGTTTATGGAAAATGTGTGTTATCGCCGCGATGTAATGGCCGTATTGCAAATGGTGCGCGAAGGCCTGTTTGGCGAACTCATGCACCTCGAAGGCGGCTACCAGCACGACCTGCGCGGGGTGAAATTCAACGACGGCGCCTCGCCCTACGACTCCGGCGTGGAATTTGGCGAAAAAGGCTTTTCCGAAGCCAAATGGCGCACCAAACACTCCATTCACCGCAACGGCGACCTTTACCCGACCCACGGCATCGGACCGGTGGCCATGATGGCCAACATCAACCGCGGCAACCGGTTCCTGTACCTCACCGCCACGGCCAGCAAGGCCCGCGGACTGCACAACTACATCGTGGAGCACCCCAAAGGCGGCCCCGATCATCCCAATGCCAAGGTGCAGTTCAACCTCGGCGATATCGTGACCACCATTATCAAAACCTCCAACGGCGAAACCATGCTGCTCTCGCACGACACCGGCCTGCCCCGCCCCTACTCGCTGGGCTTCCGCGTACAAGGCACCAGGGGTATCTGGATGGATGTGAACAAAAGCCTGCTGATCGACGGCCAAACCAAGGCCCACAGCTGGGAACCCGCGCAGGCATGGCTCGACAAGTACGACCACCCGCTCTGGAAAAAATTCGGCGCCGACGCCAAAACGGCCGGGCACGGCGGCATGGACTTTTTTGTGTTTCACCACTTCGTCGAATGCGCCAAACGCAACCAGGCGCCCCAGATGGACGTGTACGACGCCGCCACCTGGCTGGCCATTACCCCGCTGTCGGAAGCCTCGATCGCCACGGGCAGCAGCCCGCAGGCATTCCCCGATTTTACCCGGGGGCGCTGGACGGAGCGCAAACCCGATTTTGCCTTCGGCGACGAATTCTAAACGATTTTGAAGGGAGGCGACCCGGTTTGTAACCTGCGCCTCCCCGGCTTTGTCTCATCCTTTTTTTCAAAAAGATGAGCGTATGAAAACAACTTCCTTTTTCGCCAGCCTGTTCTTCCTGTTTCTTTTCCTGCCCGGCGGTCCGTGGAAAAAAAGCCCGGCCGCCGGGTATGATGTTTTTTACCAAAAGCCCGACCGGGCCATGGCCAAAACCCTGCGACCGGTATTCGCCGCGGCAAATGACAGCGTAGCCGCCTTTTTCGGGCAGAATTTCCCCCGGCCATTTGCAATTTACATCCACCCCGACCGCGCTTCCATGGACGCGCAGTGGCAGCACGACTGGCAAATGCCCGACTTCAAATCCGAGTGCTGGATGGTGGCCAGCGGCGTCGGCGCCCGCCTCGACCTGTTGTCGCCCCGGCAATGGGCCACGCAAGCCTGCGAGCACGATTGGGCCCGGCAAGAGGCCTCGCGCCGCCTGATCACCCACGAACTGGTCCACGTGTACCACGGCCAGCGCAACCCCAGCCCCGATTTCAGCGATGTACAGGGGCTCGACTGGCTGGTGGAAGGACTGGCGGCCTATGCTTCCGGGCAATGCGACGAAGCCCGCCTGGCGCCCGTGCGCGCTGCCGTTCGCGACGGCAAGGCGCCCGCCACGCTCGATAAATTCTGGTCGGGCCCGCTGCGGTACGGCCTCTCCGGCTCGGTAGTGGCCTGGATCGATCATCGCTACGGCCGCCAAACCCTGATCGACCTGCTGCCGCTCACCCGCAAACAAGCCGCCCTCGACCGGCTCGGCGTGAGCGAGGCGCAATTGTTGAAAGACTGGCAGGAGTACGTCGTTGCGGGGAAGTGAAGCATTTGCCGGCAATTTGCCGCGATGCGGTACACCTTCGCCGGCTGATTGCGGACAGGATTTCGGAGAAATCCTGCATTTGTAGAAGAATAAGTTCCGTCACTACGACTTCTCCCAAGTCGGGCATTTTTACAAATGCGGGACTTCTCCTAAGTCCTGAAAACGGCGGCAGATCGTGCCTACAAATGCAGGATTTCTCCGAAATCCCCGCGCTCGGGTATGGCTGTTTATGGAAAATAACATCGCCGCCTATTCAGGCGCGGCGTATGTTTTCAAACAATAAGTGCCTACAAATGCAGGATTTCTCCGAAATCCCCGCGCTCGGGTATGGCTGTTTATGGAAAA
>JADZFP010000633.1 GCA_020849825.1 Saprospiraceae bacterium | reverse complement strand
GAGCCAAACATGATCATGGGGGTCAGCGCGGGCGGAATTATCGCCAAATATGCGCTGTTAAAGGCCCAACAGACCGGGTTTGACCATCAGTGCGAGAAGTTCTTCACGTATGATTCGCCGCTGCGTGGCGCAAACATCCCGGTCTCTATCCAGGCATTTTTGCACCACATCAATTTTATCGCCACTGATCAGGGCACCGACTTGCTCGCCGAAGTGCCAGAAGTGGCCGTAGCATTCAATGCTTTGAACAGCCCCTTTGCCAGACAGATGCTTTTATATCGTTTTTATTATCAGCCAGGCACCAACGATTGGATATTGAGCAGCCAGGAACATGATGAGTTTATGGCCGAAGTGGATGCTATGGGTAGTCTTGACATCCGCCATATTGCGCTTGCCAATGGCAGTGCTGGTACGCTCATAGAAAATAATATTTCGCCAGGCTCCTTAATGTTTGAGGCACATACATATGGTTATACTGTCGGCGTATATGTAGGCATTATACCGCCAGTAATCATACCCTGGAATGTCGGCGTTTATTTTGATGTGGAGGCATTTGCGCTTTCAAATAATTCAGGCGATGTGCTTTATGATGGCAATTTGAAAATCAAAATATGGGACATCACGTTTAAGCAGTTCCCTTTGTATATTGAAGTGCCAGAAAATGAAAAAAGTTACGATACGGCTCCTGGCGGGAGCAACAATTTAGGCTTGTCAGATATTAGTAAATTTAATAACATTGCAATCCCAACTATCATCGTTCCAGTACCACTTCCCAATGGCTGGGTACCGGCAGTCGTGTCAATGAGTCCGTTGTCTCTAACCACTTACGCCACCCACTTTGCATTTATTCCAACCCGTAGCTCGCTTGGAATCAATGACAACGTTTCCATAAACGGTGCTTTTAATTGTGGCCAGAGCACGGCTAATCGCTGTAGTTATTCCACAGATGCAACACCCAATAATTATGTTTCAACGCCAGAAATTAACCAGCAACACGTCTTTCTGGATGCTCGTATCGGCGACATTTTGGTTGATGAGTTGGATGCGGCAAATTTGATTCCCGGCGGCATGCTTCCTGCAAATTTAATGGCCTACTATAATGCCGGACTGCAAGTTCAATCGGGTATTCCCACCATGACTATTTCGACCGCTGCTGGCAGTCTAAACATCAATAATACAGGTAAAGTTGGCTATGGGCTTGGTAATGAACCGGATTCTCCATTTGATCTATTTCATGCCTACACGAAATGCGAGGCCCAAATTACGGTTGAAGCCTCTTCAAAGTTGGTCATCGGCGCCGAGGGGGCTACCAAACATGGGACGTTGAGTGTGCTCCCCAATTCCATCGTTCACATCAAACCCGGCGGCACGCTCCGTATCACCAGCGATCAAAGCGCCCTCATCATCCACCCCGGCGCCACCCTCATCCTCGATCCCGGCGCCATCGTCCGCCTCGAATCGCCCGACGCCAAAATCCGCATCGAGGGCCGACTGATCGTCAACGGCGACATCGATTTTGCCGGCACGGGGTATTTCGAGTTCGCCGGCAGCAACCAACTGGAATACGGGCCCGGCTATACCACCTTCCGCCTGGCCGGCGCGGGTATCGCCCAGCGTTTTATCCGCATCGAAAGCGAGCTGCGCGTACCCGCCGGCCGCAACATCGACCTGCGCCAGGGCGCCGTACAGATCGACGGCGAGCGACTGGCCCTGCCCGAAGGCTCGGGCGGCAGCTTCACCGATATCCACTTCTACGGCGCGGCCGCCAACGGCGTACAGGGCGACCACTCCGCCTCGTTTTACGCCTCGGGCTGCCGCTTCGACGGCTTCGCCTACCCCATACACCTCTCCGGCGGTACCGGCACGGCCCGCCTGCTTTCCTGCACCCTGGGCGACTACACGGGCATCGGCGTGTTCAGCGCCGACCGGCCCCAACTGCTGCTCGAACAATGCAGCTTCAACAGTCCCTGGGCCAACGACGGCGTTTATTCCAAATACACCACCCTCGTCGTGCAGCGGCAGACGACCATCACCGGCGCCCAAAGCGGCACGTACGGCAACAACGGCCCCGCGCCCAACGGCGACCCGCTCCTGTCTCCGCCTGCCAAAACCGGCGTGCGCCTCGAAGGCGGCTGGCTGTACTGGATGGACGGCGGCGAAATCAGCGGCGCCGACGTGGGCATCGCCAACCTCGACGGCTATCCTACCAACGTGTATATGAACCACTTCGCCACCATCCGCGACTGCTACGCCGGCATCGTCATGCGCGGCAACGCCACCACGGGCCTCGTGGCCATGAACTGCGCCCGCCTCATCAACAACTACTACGGCATCCACGGCCGCGACGTGGCCCTCATGATCGATCCGGCGCTGTTCAACGGCCAGAGCCAGCAGGCCGCCAACGCGAACGTCTTTATCCGTCCGGTCAGTTACGGCCCGGTCAGCGGCAGCGAGTATTTCCATATTTGCTACGGCCTGAAAACGCCGCCCAACCCCGTACCCGCCACGCAGAACTACTGGGGCAGCTTCGACGGCGCCAACGTCAGCGCCGATCCCTCGCCGTCCGACCACAAAACCTTCTGCTACAACCCGGCCTCGACGGGCGGTTGCGGCGTGTCGACGGCGGGCTGTACGCTCATCGGCATGAACACGGCGCCCCGGCTTGACCGTCAGCCGGCGGGTTGTCCGCAACCGGGTTTTGTGTGCGAAGATCCCGACGGCAACTGCGACGAGTCTTGCTCGATCGTGGTGACCGGCGGCGAAGCCAGTACCGTGCGCGATCAGTTTCTGGCGGCCATGGACGAGCTGCACAACGAGGATTTCCCGGCGGCCAAGTCCGGTTTCCAGCCCCCGGCCGATCTGTGGGGGCCCGGTTCCTTGTCTTTTTCCACCGTATGCCGCAGCTACGTGGATGCCGCCCGCTCGCTGACCGACGGCGCCGCACCCGGCAACGGCGAAGAACGCCGCGCCCCGGTCGGGCCGGCCGCGCGCCTGCGACTGTCGCCCAACCCGGCCGCCGAATCGGTTGCCGTGCTGCTCGACGGCGCGGAGGATTACGAATTGGAAGTATGGGATATGCAAGGCCGCCTGATGTACCGCGCCCGCGTCGCCGGCGCCACTTGCCGCCTCGATGTGGCGGCATGGCCGGCAGGTTTGTACCTGGTGAAAACCGAGCGGGGCGGAATGATGGAATGGGGCAGATTGTCGGTCGTCAGGTGAAAAATTGGTGAATTGGTGAGGTGGTGAATTGGTTATGAAAAGGGTTGTTGCTGCGCTCGGGGTCGGATTAAAGTCACCGTAAAAATCCCTGAAATGAGTGCAGCAACAACCCTTTTATAACCAATTCACCACCTCACCAATTCACCATTCTCATCATTTTCCGCCGCTTTTCTTCACGGGTTCCGTCTTGGGCTTGGCGTCGGTGGGCGATTCTTTGGTCGGCTTCGAAGGCTTCACCGGTTCGGCCGGCGGAGCGGGTTGCGTCGGTTTCGGCGCCGGCTCGGTGGTCGGTTTCGGGCGGCCCTGCGGCTGGGGAGCTTCGCCAACTCGTTTCAGGTCTTTGCCTTTTTCCTTGTCTTCTTTATGGCCTTTGTGCGGGTGGCCTTTTTTGCCTTTTTTGGCGTGTTTGCCTTTGTGCTGGCCTTTTTCTTTTTCTACCATGTCTTTTTCACCGCCTTTGCCCTGACCGCTGAACGCGGCGCCGTCGGATTTTTCTTCAGCCTTGGCAGCCTGTTCGGTTTTCGATTTGGGGGCTTTGGCTTTCGGGTCGGATTGCGCCCAGGTAGTTGCAGAAGCAAAAAGAGCGAGAAGGAGGGTGATCAGAAGATGCTTTTTCATGATTTATTGATTTAAATTGTTGTGCAATTATCACCTTTATACGTCGAAAGCCCTGTGGGGCTACTGACGAAAAGGTGTTTTAACGCAAATTTCACTAATCTAACTATTCAGGAAGCGCCATGATCGAATTTTCCTCCCGCCGGGGTTTTATCCGCCGAACCGCTGCCCTGCTGGGCGGCATTGCCTTGCATCAGGATGTTTTTGCCGCGTTCAACATTTCCGCTCCGCCTGCCGGGGCAAATGTATCAGCCGGCAACGACGACGACTTCTGGCGGCAGATACGCCTCGCCTACGGGGCCAGCCCGACCCTCATCAACCTGAACAACGGCGGCGTCAGTCCCGCCCCGCGCGCGACCATGGATGCGCTCGATTACTACAATCGCATGTGCAACGAAGCGCCTTCGTACTACATGTGGCGGGTGCTCGATCAGGACCGCGAGCCGCTGCGCGAAAGCCTGGCCATCCTGGGGGGCGCCGAAACGGATGAGGTCGCCATCAACCGCAACGCCACGGAAGCGCTGAATTCGGTCATTTTCGGGCTCGATTTCAAACCGGGCGACGAGGTCGTGTTGTCGAAATACGATTATCCCAACATGATCAATGCCTGGAAACAACGCGAAAAACGCGACGGCATCAAACTCGTGTGGGTCGATCTCGAACTGCCTTCCGAAGACGAGGAGTACATGGTGCAGGCTTTTACATCCAAATTCACCGCCAAAACCCGCCTGGTACACGTCACCCACCTTATCAACTGGTGCGGACAAATCCTGCCCGTGCGGGCCATCGCCGATCGCGCCCACGAGCGCGGCATCGAGGTGCTGGTCGACGGGGCGCACTCCTTCGCGCTGATCGATTACAAAATACCCGAGCTCGGCGGCGATTACTGGGGCACGAGCTTGCACAAATGGCTGTGCGGCCCCTTCGGCAGCGGCATGATGTGGATCAAAAAAGACAAAATCCCGAAGGTTTGGCCCCTGCTCTCCAACGGCGAACCCGACGGCAAAGACATCCGCAAATTCGAGTCGCTGGGCACCCGCAGTTTCCCCATCGAAATGGCTATCGGTTATTCGCTCGACCTGCACAACCTGATCGGTACGAAACGCAAGCAGGACCGCCTTTTTTACCTCAAAAACTACTGGGTGGAACAGGTGAAGAACATCCCCAATGTCAAAATTCAGACCTCTCTGCACCCCCGCTGGGGCTGCGCCATCGCCACCCTGGGCATCGAAGGCAAAAAAGGCAGCGAAATTTCCGATCAATTGTATTCAAAGTTCAAAATCCATACGACCGGCATTGAGTGGGAAAAAGTCTCCGGCGTGCGTGTGACGCCCAACGTGTACACCACCACGGAAGATCTCGACAAGCTCGTCAGGGCTATTCACAGCATCGCCAATACCTGATACCTTTGCCCGCACATCCATACTTCAATACAAAACTACCCATGCAGTATATTCTTTTCAACGTCGAAAACCAGGTCGCCCAAATCCGGCTCAACCGCCCGTCTGTATTCAATTCCATGCACCAGGCCATGCGGCAGGAACTGATCGACGCGCTCGACCGCTGTGCCGCAGACGCGGGCATCCGGGCCGTACACCTGACCGGCGAAGGCCGCGCTTTTTGCGCCGGCGAGGACTTGCAGGAGGTTGTCGATCCGCAAGGGCCTTCCCTGACCGAGATCATTTCGACGGGCTACAACCCGATCGTGCAAAAAATCCGCGACCTGGAAAAACCGGTCGTCTGCGCCGTCAACGGCGTGGCAGCCGGCGCCGGCGCCAATATCGCCCTGGCCTGCGACATCACCGTGGCGGCCGCCTCGGCTTCGTTTACCCAGGCTTTTTCCAAAATCGGCCTGATCCCCGACAGCGGCGGCACCTGGACGCTGCCCCGTCTCGTGGGCCTGCAGCGGGCAACGGCGCTGATGATGCTGTCGGACAAAATATCGGCCGGCGAAGCAGCCGAAATGGGCCTCATCTGGAAAGTGTACCACGACGAAACCTTTATGGCGGAAAGCCTGGCCCTGGCCGAAACCCTGGCGCAAATGCCGACCAAAGGCCTTGGGCTGACCAAACGCGCGCTCAACCGGGCGTTTTCCAACGATTTTACCGCCCAACTGGCCCTGGAAGACAAACTGCAAACGGCAGCCAGCCAAACGCACGACTATCGCGAAGGCGTTGCCGCTTTTCTCGAAAAACGCAAGCCTGTTTTCAAAGGGGAATAATCCCGCATGGCCAAACTATTCCAAAAACTGCTGCCCTTCGGCTCGTCCCGCGGACAACGCCCGCCCGCGCCCTGGTGGGTGGGTTTCCTGCTGATCTTTGCGCTCGGCATGATGTTGAGCCCCTGGCTGCGCTTTCAGGTGCTGAGCTTGATCGAATACCCGCTTCATTACAAGGAATACAAGCATTTCGGCATACGCATCCCGAATGGCTACGCGGTGCACGGCATCGACGTTAGCCGGTACCAGCGGCGGGTCGACTGGGAGCGGGTGAGCAAAATGAAGGTGGAAGACGTACGCATTTCCTTTGCCTTTATCAAAGCCACCGAGGGCTCCTGGATGAAAGACCCCGAGTTTGAACGAAACTGGGAAAATGCCCGCGACAACAAGATTGTCAGAGGTGCTTACCATTTCTTTTTGCCCGACGTGAGCCCGCGCGACCAGGCGCAGAATTTTATCAAAGCCGTGCGCCTGCAATCGGGCGATCTGCCGCCGGTGGTGGATGTGGAAGAACGGCGGGGCATGAGCCGCGAGCAGGTTCGGCGCGCCACCCTGGCATTTATTGCCATTTTGGAAAAAAAATACGGCGTAAAACCCATTTTGTACACCAACCGGGATTTTTACAAAAACCACTTTGCCAACCAGCCCGAGTTCAAACCCTATTGCTTCTGGATCGCCCATTACCACGTCTCCGACCTCGATATGCCCGACGATTCCAAATGGCATTTCTGGCAGCACAGCGACCGCGGGCGGGTCAACGGGATCAACGAACCGGTCGATTTCAACGTGTTTTACGGCGATTTTGCCACCCTGCAGCGCCTGTGCGTGCCCTGATGTTTTTGTCGCACCCGGACCGATTTCGTTAATCCCAGGTTAAGCCCCGCGCGGGTTCCGGATTTCTCCCCTAATTTTAGGCCTGCTAACTGATCACTACAACCAAGTTGTATTCAAACATGAAAAAAACACTCCTTGCTCTCGTCGTTTGTTTCGTCGCACTCGGCGCTTTTGCTCAAAACAAAACCCTGCCCTCGGTCAACGTCAAAACCCTCGAAGGCCAAAGCCTGAACGTGCAGGAACTGGGCAAATCCGGTAAAATCACCATCATCAGCTTCTGGGCGACCTGGTGCTCCCCGTGCAAAAAAGAACTCGACGCCATCAAGGACTACTACGAAGACTGGCAAAAAGACTACGACGTGGTGCTGGTTGCCGTGAGTGTCGACGACGCTCGTACGGCTGCCAAAATTCCCGCCATGGTCGAGGAAAAAGGCTGGGAATACCGCGTGCTGATCGACAGCAACAAGGAGTTCCAGCAGGCCGCCAACGTGGCTTCCGTGCCTTACACCATCCTGCTCGACCAGTCGGGCAATATCGTGTTCGAACACACGGGTTATGCCCCTGGCGACGAACTCGAACTGGAAGAAAAAATCAAGTCGCTGAAAAAATAGGCTTTAAGAAAAATTGCCGACTGCTCTTCGCCCTGGTTACCTTGGTAGCCGGGGCGTTTTCTTTTTGGTGATGAGAGGATTTTGATGCTTAAAACTCAACGTGAATGTCTTTAATAATCAGCCCTTCACGCGTTTGCCAGCGCACGATGTATTTGCCGGTGGGCAGGTTGTACACTTCCAGATGAAGGCTGCCCCGGTGTTCGCCGGCCGTCATGTCCTCTTCTTTCGACAGTTTTTTGATCAGCCGACCGTCGTCGTGCAGCAGGAGCATGGTGACCTTGGTGTTTTTTTCCAAAATGTACTGGTAACTGCCTTCCACGACCAGCGCTTTGCCGGGCTGGGCGCGTTCGCCGGGCCGGATGACCCGGGTTTCGTAGCGGATGCGGTCTCCCGGCGGGGTTTTGCCCAGCAACTCAGCGGTGAATTTGGTCAGTTCCGGATCGCCGATACTGCCCAACGCGTGCCCGTTGGTGACGCACCACACGGCGCTCTGGGCCGAGGGATCGGCTGATTTGCCGGTTTCAGCGATAAATTTCAGGAGTTTGCACAGTCGCTCGGGAGCCATGGCGCCTGCAACAAAACCGGCTCCGGCCTGCGGGGAAAGATCGCCGGCCTGGGCGCAAAAAGTTTTGAGCATGGTTTTGACCGGCGATTTTCCGTTGAGCGCCAGACTGCGGGCTTCGGAGACGACCAGGGTTTGCTGGGCGCTGTCGGCAGGTTCGAAGTACTGCCCGAGGGGAATACGGACGCGCAGATTTTTACCGCTCAAATTGCGGGCGGTCACCGTGAGGCATTCGCCCAGGTGACCGCCCGTGCCTGAAATCTCCACGGCGACCAGCTTTTGCCGGAGCGCCTCGCTGAGGTCGAGGGTGGTTGTTTTGGAGGCAGGTTTTGCTTTTTGCGCGAGCGCGCTGAACGAAAGCAAGAGCATTGACAGCAACAGGGTAGCTTTGGACAACATGGTCAACAGTGTTTTTGACCAAACGCGAAAGGGCCTGTCGCCGGGGTGATCGCGCGCTTTTTAACGACTGACCACCACTTTTGCCCAAAATTGTCGCCCTTCGCTGCGCAACAACAACAGGTACAAACCGGACGGCTGTGCAGACACATCCAGTTGAGCGCTATCCGTCGCGGTTTGTTGCACGATCAGCCGGCCCCTCGCATCGTACAGGTAAATGTCGGCCGGATCGGAACCTGGCGTTGTGCGGCGCAACTGCAAAAGGTCGCTGACGGGATTGGGGAACAGCAACCAGCCCGCTTCCGACAAGGGTTCGGCAGTAGCGCTGACGTTGCTCACCGTCACGGTAAGCGATGCCGTGCAGCCGTTGGCGCCGGTCACCACCGCGGTGTAATCGCCTGCCGTGAGCCCCGAGAGGTCTTCGGTATTGCCGACGACCACGCCGTTGGAACTCCACACGACAAGGTAAGGCCCGCTGCCTCCGCTGATATTGAGGTCGATGGCGCCAATGCCCTGGTTGTTCATATCCGGCGTAACCGATGCCGTGGAAAGCGCAGGACTGTCGGGGTCGGCCAGGAGCAAATAATCCGCCACGCTGCTGCAGCCGTTGGTCAGGTCGGTGATCGTCAGGCTGTACAGGCCGGGAAGGTTAACGGTAATGACCGGCTGGTCGGAGCTGAATCCGCCTGGGCCCGACCAGGCATACACCGGATTGCCGGCGGTGCTTGTGGCGGAAATGTCGGTGGTTGGGCTAAGGCAATTCAAGGTGTCGCCTTCGAGTGTGATAACCGGGGGCCAGGTGTTGAAATTCACTTCGACGGAGGCTTCGCTGGTGCAGCCGTTGAAGGGGTTGGTCACCACCACCGTGTAAGCGCCGGGTATCATAACCCAGGGCCACTGCTCGCCTGATGTGAAATTATCGGGGCCCGTCCATTCATACAAGGCTTGCGGGGTTTTGGATAAAGCAGTCAACTGGATTAAAGGTTGTGAACAGGTAAGGGTGCCGCCGGAAGCTGTGAGGTCGGGAGCAATTGTGTCGGAATAAATTTCCAGATCGACTGCCGTGCTGCAACCGTTGTCGGTGTCGGTTACAGCGACGGAATAGGCGCCGGGTAAATTGATAATGGGCTGCGCCGCGGTGGAGGAGAAATTCTGCGGACCGGTCCATGCAAAAGCCAGGTTGCCGGCAGAAGTGTTGACATAAAGTTGAATGCTTTGCACTGAACAGGTCAGCAGGCCGCCTTCGGCAATTACCGACGGAACGTTCGTATTGGCCAAAACTTCCGCGCTGGCACTGGCAGCGCAACCATTGTCCGTATCGGTCACGATGACGAAATAAGTGCCAGGCTGATCGACGAGAGGTTCGGCTTCGTTTGAGGTGAAACCCTGGGGCCCCGACCAACTGAAGGCGGGATTATCGGCCGAGGTAGCGGTTGCCAATTGAATGTTCTGAATGAGGCAGGTCAGGGTTCCTCCGCTGGCCGATACCTGCGGCAGAGTCACATCCGCGCTGACCGTTAGTGTAGCGCTTGCGGTGCAATTGTTGGCCGGATCGGTTGCAACCACGGTGTAGACGCCCGGTGTGTTCGTCTCCGGGTTGGGCGTGTTTGATGTGAATCCGTTGGGCCCCGACCACTGGAGCAGAACATCGGACGGAGTGGACGTGACAGAAAGGCTGGCTGCCGGCTGGCTGCAGGTCAGCGTAAGATCATTGGCTTGCAAAAGCGGCTCGTCCTGATCGTCTTCGACAACAGCCGTGGTGTAGGCCGTACAGCCGTTGGTCGGATGTGTCACAACGAGTGTGTACACACCGGGAATGGTCACCGTAGGGTCTTCAACCGTGGAAGTAAATCCACCCGGGCCCGTCCAGGCAAAACTGGCGCCGGAGGGCAATGCCTGTCCGTCGAGGGTCACGCTGGTCGTTGTGCACGTCAGCGCGCCGCCGGTAGCGGTAGTGAGGGGAAAAACGGCGGAAGAAGTGATCGATACAGTGTCGGTTGCGGTGCAGGTAGAGCCGCCGCCGTTGGCGGTCGTTTTGAGGATGTAGGTGCCCGGCATATTTACCGTGAGCGTGTTGCCGACACCTATAAGCACACCGAATTCGTTGAACCACTGTTTGAGGCCGCTGGAGGGCGCGGAATTGAGTACAAGGCTTTGGGCATTGCAATCCAGTTGCGTCGAATTGGTCTGTATGTCCGCGACTGCGTTGAGGTACACCAGCGAAAAATTATTGGTACTGTCGCAGCCCAGATACGATTCACAGACGGCTGAGTAGGAACCCGCCTGGTTGAATTCTTCACCGCAAACGGTCAGCGATTCGCCGGGGCACAAATACTTCACGCCGAGGAATTTGACGATCGGCGGAAGGAGCACCACGGTTTGCTGAACGACGCTGTCACAACCCAGGTACGATGGTAAAGGATCCGAGGTAAACGTTATGGTCCCTGGCCCTGAATATTGCGGGAAAGGAGGATTGTCCCAAAAAAAGGGGGCGTCTTCAAAGCAGACGTACAAGGTGGGTAATTGCACAATAGGGATTTCCTGCACGGTCACCGGCAGGCAGCGCGTGTCGCCCACTTTGCAAAAGTTGTGCGGCGTGACGCATACTTCTCCGCTTTCATTGCCAAACGTAATGGTCACCATGGCGCCGAAGGCAAGTTCTATGTTTTGCGGGGTGGGCAGGCCGTTGATCAGGCTGCCCGGCGGCGCCGACCAGAAGTAGCTGCCGGCATTGGCAACAGGCGGAATCGTATACACTACCGTGGCGCCGACGCAAACGGTATCCAGCCCATCGATAGCGGGCGTTGGGTCCAGATCGGGGGCTACGGTGGAGCCCGGCGGGTCGATAGTGACGGAAAAGTTGCACTGGTCGCCCTCCCAGCCATCGATCATGAGCAAGTACTTGGCGCCGGGAATCAGCATGTCGGAGACCAATACCAGGGGGAAGTCCGCTCCGCCGGCGGACCCGGGATGGCAAACGATCGGATCATTTCCACAGTTTTGATACAACGCCATTTGAATGCCGTTGCCGTTGGTGCAGTTGGTCGCCAGGGCGGTGATCGCCACACTCGAGTCGCCGGCGACAAAGCCGATCCACTGATCATTGTGCAAAACGCCGCAAAAGCCGTTGATGCCGACATCGGGCGTGTAACCCACCGTGGTGCCGTCGTACCCGTCGAAGGGACAAAAGAGGCAAGCGTCCTCGCAGTCGTCGGCAGCCGGCTGGTTGGGGTTTTCACAAACAGGAATGTCGCCGAACACCATCTGTACGTTGAGGCAGGCCGGGGCGCCGTTGCCGTTGCTGTTGCCGGGTGTGACGCACACGGAGCCGGCGGTGTAGTCGAACGCGATTTGTACGACGTTGCCGAATGGCGCGGCGATTTGTACCGGCGACGACTGGCCGTTCAGGGTGGCGCCGACCGGGAAGGTCCAGGTGTACCACTCGGCGCCGGGGACGGCTTGTACGGAATAGGTGATGGTTGTGGTGGGCGCTACCAACCCGGGGCCTTGCAGGGGGCCGGTGGGGCCGGGCAATTGAGCGAATGCGCAAAGCGCGAAGAGCAAAAAGGATGCGGTGGTGAATAGACGTTTTAGCATGGGAAGTAATTTTGTTGTTAGGCGGGAGATTCCAGCCTTCCTGCAACTGCTGCCCCATGCAGCCTGATTTTTTTTGCGGATAAAAAAAGAGCGGGTTTTTACCGCTTGCACACGGTAAAAACCCGCTCGAAAAAAGGTGCCCGGAACAGGACTCGAACCTGCACGACCTTTGGGGTCAAGGGATTTTCTTACCAACTACCATTTTCATGGCAAAACAAAACAATCTGTTTTGTTTATTTGTGGTCTG
>JADZFP010000632.1 GCA_020849825.1 Saprospiraceae bacterium | reverse complement strand
GCTTTATCTTTGTCTTAGGTTTTTTGGGGTTATATTTCTGACGGTAGCGTTTCTGAAACGCTGCCGTCTTTTTTTTGTCCTTATCATGATTCTTCCACCCACTTCCCGACTTACTTTCCGAAGACTTGATCCGGTAGCGGATCTTATGCAAGCTTACCGGATGCAGAGCGATCCGGATGTTATGCGCTTTATCCGTGCGCCTGACACAGATATCGAGTCGGTTAAAGCACGGCTGCGTTTGTGGAAGGATTACGAAGTCAAATGCCCCGATATGGGCGTTTGGCTGATCGTTTGGGCGGAAACGGGAGCCATAGCGGGGCATTGCGTATTGCGGGAGGCCGAATGGAAAGAGGGCAACGACCTTGAGATCGGTTATGTATTGTTGAAAGAGTTTTGGGGAAAAGGCATCGCTACCGAAGTAGCCCGGAATCTGTGCGACTACGCGTTTAACCGCTTCGACCGCTCATTTCTGATTGCCTATGTCGATCCTGAAAACGCTTCATCGAGGCATGTTTTGGAAAAGTGCGGCTTTAAAGCCGGATCGCTGGTTTCTATTTACGATAGCGTAAGCCTGACGTTCAAACTGGAACGAACCCGGTTTCAGACATAGCCGAATTGCTGTAAAGAGCGCTCGTCGTCGCGCCAGTTGTCGCGCACTTTTACGGTGAGTTCCAGAAATACCTTTGATTCCAAAAAACGTTCAATTTCCATACGTGCCAGCGTACCCAGTTTTTTGATGGCCGCGCCTTGGTGGCCCAGCAAAATGGCTTTTTGTGTTTCGCGCAGTACAAAAATATTGGCCCGAATTCTGGCCAGTGGTTCGCCTGTTTTGGTGGTCGATTCCTTGAATTCCTCGATGCTGACCTCGCAGGAATACGGTACTTCATCCGTAAATAATAAGAAGATTTTCTCCCGAATGATCTCGCTGACAAAAAAGCGCTCGATTCTGTCCGTCAGTTGATCGGGCGGAAAATATGCTGGTCCTTCGGGCAAATATTGAAGGATTACCTGACGCAGCGAATCTGTACCTTCTCCTTTTAGTGCGGAAATCGTACAGGTTTGCGTAATGTTTTCGACGCGCCGCGTCCACCAGTTGCCCACGTCGGTAGCCCTTTGGGATGCTACTTTGTCCGTTTTGTTCAGCACAAGAATCACCGGCGACTCTGCTCTTTTCAGAATGCTGAGCATTGGGTCGTCCGGGTCCATTTCTTCTGTGAGATCTACGACGAATAGTAGTAAATCCGCGTCTTCCAGTGTACCCACTACCATTGAATTCATAGCGCGGTGCATGGCATAATTGGGATTTTTGACAAAACCGGGCGTGTCTGAAAAGACGGCCTGGAAGTTCTCCCCGGTCAAAATACCCATAATGCGATGTCGGGTTGTTTGCGGCTTGGGAGTGATAATGCTCATCCGTTCTCCAACCAACGCATTCATCAAAGTAGACTTTCCGGCATTGGGCTTGCCAATGATGTTCACAAAGCCGCTTTTGAATTTGTGATCTGTATTTTCCAATGTTTGCTCCATGTGTGCCTTAGCCTGCTATTTGCCGGATTCGCCCGTCTACCAGTGCCTGCACGAGCAAGAACACGGTTTGGGGCTTTTGCGGATGCCATATAATGTTGTTGTACTGCTCGCCGAAGTTAAGATAATGCTGTAATCGGGCGGCCGACAATTCTTCTTCGACATGCTGACGCACATTGATCAAAACTATCCAGCCATTCTCCTCCCCCACTTCTTCGGCCCATTCTGCGTAATAATCATCCTCGGAAGCGTGAAAATTGAGCACGTTTTCGCAAAAAAATACAAACTTGACGATGCCGTGTTTCATTAGCGGGTCGACGACATTTCGCTTGAGGTACATGATGTCGTTGTGCAATGTGTCGTTCCACTCGCCGATTAATTCAATCAAGGCGTACTGCTCATCATAATCGACAAAAAGAATCTTACCATACAGCGTCGAGGAGCCGAATTCGTCCCATTGCGGATGCAGAAAGTAGTTGTACAGCCGAAGGGAAAACTCAAACTCGCTGTATGTACGGCCAAAAAAAGGAGACCGTTCGTCTTCTTCGGCAGTGTAAAAGTCTCGCCAGCGGAAATATGGTTCTAACTGATGCATATTGCCGCAAAAATAAGGCTTTGCATCTTTGCAACCGTGAAAGAACAACATTTCAGTATTGTGATTACCGGGCCGGAATCCTCCGGCAAAACAACCCTGGCTTGCCAACTGGCAAAGGCATTTTCGGAACCGTGGTCGCCCGAATTTGCGCGCTATTATCTTGAATGGCTCGGCCGTTCGTACAAAAAAGAAGACCTCAGTACCATAGGTATGGGGCAGAAATCATGGGAAAACTGGTTTGGCGCCCGGGCAGTTCAGTTCGCAATTCGGGATACCGACTGGACGGTCCTGAAAGTTTGGGAGCAATTCCGATTTGGTTCGGATGTGTTCTGGCGAACAGGTTACGGTGCGCCTGCTGCCGCTGATTTGTACCTGCTTTGTTCGCCCGATTTGCCCTGGGAACCCGATCCGCTTCGCGAACACCCTGATCACCGCGAAGAATTGTTTGAAATGTACCGGACGTTGCTGTCGGAAACGAATGCGCGATTTGAGATCATCAGCGGAAAGGAGTCGGCTCGACTTGAGCAGGCAATCGCAGCAATTGAAAAACTTTCCCGACCTTTACGGGGCAGTTAAATGTCCCGGCAATCGCCTGTTTGCGTCCGTTTACGCTCCAAACCGGCAGCCGATCAGGATTTTTTATCTCATTGGGGTGTCTGTAGCGCTTTCCCTGCTGCAGGCTGAGATTATACCCATCGAACCTGCCCGGGTAATGCCGGGAAGGGAACTGAGAGGGGTAGTGGCATCACTACGCTTGCGAAGCCCCTTCGCAAGTGGATGTTTCACTCATTTTTTATCATTATGTTTTTTTTCAACCAAACATCCGGATCGCAATGCGTACTGGCAGTAACTTGTTTGCTCGTCTTTGGTAACCCGGCTTTTGCACAAAACAAGGCACCTT
>JADZFP010000631.1 GCA_020849825.1 Saprospiraceae bacterium | reverse complement strand
CTGAGTGCAGGATATACAGTTTAAAGTTCGTTTCGGGCAATGGCTGTTAATCGCGGGGCACTTCCGCGCTCAGCGTCGCCGACCTGGAGGTCGGCGCTACAGGCGCTCCGCTACATCCAGCACCAGATGTATCAGTTCGTTGGGATCATCCGTAATGCCGAAAGCGCCGGGCGGCACGCCTTTAGTCCGGTCCAGTTCCGAAACGTAAAAAACAACCGGCTGGTTCATTTGTGCGGCGCGCATACGGGCCATAAAATCAAGGCCCTCCGTGCTTTTTTCACCCCGCCGAATGTCGGATACGAGTATCTGAAATTTTTCCCGTTCCAGCCGCTCCATAGCATTGGCCGAGGTTTTGGCGAACTCCACCAGCATGCCGAGGTTCTGAATAACCCCCGACTCATACATTACCGTATCCGGGTTGTCGTCGATCCAGAGCACGCGCAACGGGCGCCTGGGGTAATGGCTGATGCGCTGCATCAGGCTGCTGCTCACCTGGACATTGGTACTACGGCCCGCTTTCATGGCGCCTTCCAGTCCTTCGCGCACAAAGGAGGCTTCTATCCCAAAAGCTTTGAAGCCGCTGATCTTCGGCAATACGCCTTCCACAAAGGGCTTGCGGTACAACAGAAAAACAATCAGGATCACCAGATAAAACACCAGCGTGGGGGTAATCTTGATCAGTTCGATGAGCAGGGTTTTGTCCATAAGGGTAAACGGGCTTTGAAGCAGGCCGGAAAATAAAAAGCACGCGGAGGAACACAGACCACCGCGTGCAATTATATCAAGTTTTGAGCGCTTCGGCCTACAACTTTTCGAGCGTATTACCCACGAAACGCGTGAGTGCCTCGCCCCGCAACATGCCCTGGTGCAACAGGGCCAGGTCGTAGAGGTATTGCGCAAGTTGCTGGCGCTCTTCGTCTTTATCCAGTTTGACCATCTTTTGCACTACGAGCGGGTGATTGGTATTCACCACCACGTTGAAGCTGTCGAGGAAATCGGCGCCGCCCATGCCGTGCAAAGCTTGCATTTCTTTCATACGCCGCAGAAATTCGGGCTTGGTCACCTGCACCGGCAGGTCTTCGGGCGCCAGGGGCTGGCATTCCACGCGGCCGCCGTCGGTCACCACTTTTTCGAAGCTGGTTTTGACGGTTTCGATCTCTTTTTCACTCAATACCGATTCTTTTTGCTCGTCTTTTTGCACCAGTCGGTCGACCGTGTCGGAGTCGACGCGCACGAAGACGAAACCGAGTTCCGACTTGTATTCGAGTTGTTGTATCCAGTGGTTGTCGAGCACGACGTCGAGTTTGAGCACGTCGTAGCCGCGCTGAACAGCCGAGCGAATGTAGGCGTCGTGACCAGCGGGGGCGTTGGTATAAATGCACACGATCTTGCCGTGTTTGTCGGTCTGGTTGGTTTTGATTTTTTCCTTGTAATCGTTGAGCAGGAAAAATTCGCCGGCAGTGTTTTCGACCAGGGAAAACGCCATGGCGCGCTCCTGGAACTTGGGATCGGCGATCATGCCGTATTTGACAAATACGCCCAGGTCGCGCCATTTTTGTTCGTAGGCCGGGCGGTCGGCTTTGAATAGGTCGTGGAGTTTGTCGGCCACTTTCCGGGCGATGTACTCGCTGATTTTCTTCACGTTGGTATCGCTTTGCAGATAGGAGCGCGACACGTTGAGCGGAATATCGGGCGAGTCGATCACGCCGTGGAGCAATTGCAGCCATTCGGGTACGATTTCGCGCACGTCGTCGGTGACGAACACCTGGTTGCAATAGAGGTGGATTTTGTTGCGCGTCACCTCCATGGCGTTGCCCAGTTTGGGGAAATACAACACGCCGGTGAGGTTGAAGGGGTAGTCGATGTTGAGGTGAATCCAGAACATCGGCTCGGGGGCCATGGGGTAAAGGGAGCGGTAAAACGCCAGGTAGTCCTCGTCTTTCAGGTCCGAAGGCGTTTTTTTCCACAACGGGCGGGTTTCGTTGATGATGTTGGGCACTTCCTGCTGCTCGGTTTTGGCCTCTTCGCCTTCGCCGGTGCTCACCGATTCGGTACGGGTGCCAAACTGGATGGGCACGGGCAGGAAGCGGCAGTATTTTTCGAGCAAATCTTCGACGCGGTAACGTTCGAGGAAAGCCGCGTTTTCTTCATTGATGTGCAGGATCACATCGGTACCGCGCCCGGCTTTATCCACTTTTTCGAGGGTAAACTCGGGCGAGCCTTCGCACACCCAGCGCACGCCTTCGGCGCCGGGCTGCCAGGAGCGCGTGACGACTTCCACCTGATCGGCCACCATAAAAGCGGAGTAAAAACCCAGGCCGAAATGGCCGATAATGGCGCTGTCCTGGTATTTGTCGAGAAATTCGGCGGCGCTGCTGAACGCGATCTGGTTCAGATATCGCTGCACCTCGTCTTCGGTCATGCCGATTCCGCGGTCGCGGATGGTGAGGGTTTTGGCCTCGGCGTCGAGCAACACCTCGATGGTCGTATCGCCGATCTCGCCGGTGGCTTCGCCGCGTTGGGCGAGCACCTGGAGTTTGGTGGTGGCATCCACGGCATTCGACACGAGTTCGCGCAGGAAAATCTCGTGATCGGAATACAGGAATTTTTTGATGATGGGGAAAATGTTTTCAGTCTGGACGGAAATCGTACCCTTCATAACTAGGACAAGTTTTTTTTAAAAACAGGATTCGACTGCCGAGATCAAGACTCGGGCCAAGGGCATTTGGGCTGACAAATTGTCTTTTTAAATCGCAAAAACTGACATTTTACAAGAAAAAATGTCCCAAACCGGCAGAACACAGGACCGCAAGGCATCAAAAAAAATTTCAGCCCCGCCCGCGCCTTTCAAAGTTTGGCACGGTACTTGAATTGTTTCAAACGCGGCGTAATGAGAAGACCGCAAAAAAAATTAAGGTCGGATGCGACCTTGAACCGTGGGCGAGGGACCAGTCCATTTTTGGGGGGTAGGGCTGG
>JADZFP010000630.1 GCA_020849825.1 Saprospiraceae bacterium | reverse complement strand
TAACAGTGATTGTTTTCATGGTAATAAACGTAATAGTGAATGTTAGGGGTTAAGACACCCAAGGCTTCCGTCAGGTTACAAATGCTGAAATGATTGCGCTTTTGTCGCTTACGCGTCAATTATCCCAATTCTATCGCCGCCATATTCCAAAAAATCGCCAACTTTCGCAAACCTGATACCCCTTAAAGGTTAGTCCTGTCTCCTCCTGTCTCATTCTGACCTAAATCGTTCATCTTTTAATGTATTTACCATGTTGAGAACTTGCCTCGTATTGCTCGTGGCCGGTCTGTGCGCGTTATGGCCATTGAACGGACAAAATACCTTTCAAAAACATTATGGCGGCTCTGGCGACGACTACGGCGCCGATGTCGTGGCGGTCGACGACGGGTATGTCGTGGCCGGCTACACCAATTCCTCGGGCGCCGGTGGCCTCGACGGAATGTTGATGAAAGTGGACCTCAACGGAAATGTCGTGTGGCAAAACCATTACGGAACGATTGATGAAGACCAACTCAGCCAGGTGGCGCGCGGCAACGACGGCGGTATAATAGCCGTCGGCGACACCTACGGCGTCAACGGAAACCGCGATGTGTGGATATTGAAGACGGACGAGATGGGGAATGTTGAATGGAACAAATGGGTCGGCGGCGACCAGTATGATTTTGCGCACCAACAGGGCAAAATCCTGGCCCTGTCCGATGGGTACGTCATATCAATGGTTCAATACAGCACGCAGTTTAACGGCAACCAGCAAACGGCCATTCTTCGGATCGATAACGCGGGCAATGTCGTTTGGGAAAAAGCTTACCACAGCCTGGATTTTGCCCTGCTCACAGTAACCGACGTCGATCTCCAAAACCAGGTTTTGTATGCAGGCGGCGGCAGCGACGGCGACGCTTGTCTGGTACAGCTTGACCTGACGACAGGCGACGTCATCACAGTCCGTCGGTATGTCGGTTCCGGCTCCGAATCCTTATACAACGTTTCTCGTTTGCCCGACGGCAATTTGTCGCTTTCCGATGCGAGCTGGACCCCCGGAGCAGGTGAATATCTGAGCCACTGGCTCATGAAAACCACTCCTGGCGGCGATATTCTATGGTCGAAGGTATACACCCAGGCTGGCAATACCGATTGGCGTGGAATAGCCATTCCAACGCCCGACGGTGGCTTTTTGTCCACTCCCTACGATTTTATTCCCACATCGGCGAGTGATGCCTGTATGATAAAAATGAATGAAACGGGCAACGTGCAATGGGCATACCGGTTTGGCGGAACAGACCTTGACCTGTTTGCCAAAGCGCTGACGACCGACGACGGCGGCTATCTTGGCGTAGGTGTGTCGAGAAACGCAGATAATGGCGACGTCGATGTTTTACTGGTCAAAACCAATGCCGACGGGCTCGTCGACGGGTGCTGCAAAAGCGAACTGGCGGTCGCCGTATCCGAATATTTGCCAACGACCGGGGATGTGACTTTTGAAACATCGTTCTTTTTTCCTCCGATCGATAATTTCACAGAAATCGTAAGCTTCTTCCCGCTGTCGGCCGATTTCTGCGGCGCAGCACAGCCCGTACTGCACGATACCATCGCACTTTGTCCCGGCGAGCCCTACGATTTCGAGGGCACGATCTTTTATGCGCCCGACGAGGTGACGACCCTGTTGCCCGGTCCTGGATGCGATACCGTACTCATTACTCATTTTGTACTGCGGCAATACGTGGTCAGCGACTTCGGCGTGCAGCTCTTCTGCCCCGGCGGCTTTGTTACGATCAACGGGGTCGTGTACGATCAGCCCGGTACGATCATGGATACGCTGACCAACCACAACGGCCAGTTCTGCGATACCATCGGTATTTATACCATCGTGGAACTGCCGCAGGTGACGCTCACCGATACCCTCTCTTCTTGTATCGGCGATACAATCTACTACCACGGCCTTACTTTCGCCTGGCCGGACGAAGGCCTGGTATTCGATACTATTCCGGGCATCAATGGCGATTGCGATACCCTGGTTGAATTGTATCTGCTCTGGGACGCGAAGGATTATTTTGTGTCGCTCGACAGCTTTGTCTGCGTCAACGGCAATCCGGTAATTTATTACCAGGTGTGCAACGGCGGTGTCAGTGTGATTCAGCCGAATAACCTTTTTGTCGCGTTTTACGACGCCAATCCTTTTGAAACAAACGCCACACCATTGGGCGTTTATTTGGCCAATCCAGCGTCGGGTGAGTGTGTTTCGCTGACAACCAGCTCGTTACCTTATTCGATCGCTTCCGGTGGGACTATTTACGCCGTGGTGAATGACAATGGCTTGACGGCCACGCCGTATAGTCTGGATGATTTTCCGCTGACGCATGTCAACGAGTGTTCATACGCCAACAACCTGGACAGTATTGCCATCGAACCGGCGCCGTTTGAGCCGCTCGACCTGGGCCCGGATGTGATTTTATGTGCCGACAGCACGGTGGTGTTCGACGCTGGCACGGGTTACATCAGTTATTTGTGGCAAGACGGTTCCGATGCTTCAACTTTTGCCGCTTCGGTGGCCGGTATTTATTGGGTAGAAGTGACGGATAATTGCGGCTTTGTTCAAAGAGATTCTGTGCTCCTGAGTTTCAGTCTCTTGCCCGACACCAAAATTCCCGATCAGGTTATTTGCCCGAATGGGTCGTTCGATCTCAGCCTTCCGGGCTTCGACACTTACGAATGGGCGCCATCGACGGGACTCAGTTGTACCGATTGCGCCAATGTGAACATTCAGCCCGACGTCACCACGACGTATACTGTTGCTGCCTTCTCCAACCTGGGTTGTGTTTTGTTCGACACCTTTACGGTTGCGGTACTTCCGCAAATTGTGCTGAAAGACACGATCACTTTCTGTGTCGGCGATTCGGTGCTGATAAACGGACAGGTATTTACCGAATCGGAACTTGTTTTCGACACTATTCCGGGGGTTGCGGGCGCCTGTGATACGCTGGTGGAACTGATGCTGATTGCAGAATCGCTCGACCTTGCCCTGACCATGACCGAAGTCAGCTGTACAAACGGCGGCCCGGTCTTTCATTTCAATCTGTGCAATCTCAGTGGGACCGATGTGACTCAGGTTTGGGTCGGTTTTTACACCCAAAACCCCTTTGAAACGAGCGGGGGCGCTGCACCGGTGTACCTTGCTACGACAGCCCCATCAGACTCCTGTCTGGTCCAGCTTGCCACGCCGGCTTTGCCGCAGGCTTTCCTGAATGCACCGGTTGTGTATGCGATTGTCAATGATGATGGCCGCTTCTATCCGGGGCCGTACACGTCTGCGAATTTCCCGCTTGGCGGCCTGACCGAGTGCAACTATGCCAACAACCTCGACAGCATAGTCGTGCCGTCGATTACCTCGCCGACGCTGGATCTCGGTCCCGATGTGATATTGTGCAAAGACAGTACGGTCGTGTTCAATGCCGGCCCTGGTTATATCTCCTATGTTTGGCAGGACGGCTCTTCCGCTGCCACATTTGCTGCAGAGGATGTTGGGGTCTATTGGGTAGAAGTTACGGATGAATGCGGCCGCAAGCAGCGCGATTCGGTCTTTCTGACGTTCAGTTTGCTGCCCGATATCAAGTTTCCCGACCAGCAATTGTGCGCGGGCCAGTCGACCACGATTTCACTTGTCGGCTACGACAGTTACGAGTGGGCGCCTGCTGCCGGCCTCAGCTGTACGGACTGTGAAACGGTGGTCATCCAACCCGATGTCACTACGAGTTACACCGTGTCGGCATTGTCCGATCTGGGCTGCACTTTCCAGGATACGTTTGTGGTGACGGTGCTGCCTTTGCCGACCCGTACGGAAACTATCGAGTTTTGCAACGGCGATGAAGTGCTGCTGAATGGCCAGGTATATACGCAACCAACGGTGGTAACGGATACTTTACCTGCTTCAGGCGCAGGCTGCGACACGATTATGATCTACCAGTTGCAATTTTTGATCCCCGACAATCCGACTGGTCTGACCTTGACCTGTCCTGCCGACATCGTCGTTCAGGCGGCTTCCGGCGCCAGCACGGCAGTTGTGAACTTCGATCCTGCCGATGCCAGCGGCGACTGTCCCTGCCCGGGTATTGCCCTGACGCAAACCAGCGGCCTGCCGGGCGGCAGCGCTTTCCCGCTGGGTGCTACGCAGGTATGTTATTCGGCTGCCGACTCCTGCGGCAATACGGCAAGTTGCTGTTTTACCGTCAGTGTCGAAGCGGAAGAAGAACCCTGCGATACCAAAACGATCAGCTGCATGACCTACGAACTGCTGGGCATCAGCAAGGATGCGGAGCAAAACCTGAGTTACCGCATCCGGGTGACCAACAATTGCAACAGCAAACTGGTGTACACGGCAATTGAAGTACCGCTGAGCGTCACAGCCCTGGCTCCGGCCAATGCTGCGACCTACACTTCTCCGGCCGGACGCGATTACGTGGTGCGCAACCCGAATTACGTCCCGTTCTACTCCATTCGCTACAAAACGGTCGATCCGGGTATATCCGGCGGGGCGTCCGACATCTTCGAATATACCTTGCCGGCGCAGTCCAATCCGACCTTCATTCTGGTTGCCAGCCGCCTCGAATCGCAGGTGTTTTATGAGGCGCACCTGAATACGTTCGGTTGCCCGATCATTACCCAGCCCAACAACAACCGTCCGGCAGACAACCGGGGCCAACAAGCCGGGCAAACTTCGTCGCTGCGCTTGTACCCCAACCCGCTGGGCGATGGCGAGTTGTTTGCGGACCTGAGCGACTGGGCCGGGCAAAGGGTGCAAATCCGGTTGTACGACGCTCAGGGCCGTCTGGTGCTGGATCAGGAACGGGTGGCTGGCGAACAAACGCCCATCGGCCTCCAACAGCGCTTGCCTGCCGGCCTGTATTGGTTTGAAGCCCGACTGGGTGCTGAACAATTGACGACGAAACTCGTCGTGGAATAGGGGAGACTACATCATCAATCCCCTCTGTGTCTCTGTGTGAAATAAAAAATACACGCAAAGCCGCACCCGGTATCCCTTCTTTGCGCTCTTTGCGCCTTCGCGTGAAAAAAAGGTCACGCCAGGTCGCAAAGGGCGCAAAGTTTTTACGATCGCCGCTGCAAACACAAAACCTCGCCTACTTTTGCCGTGTATGATGAAGTTTGATACTGTTGTCATCGGCGGTGGTATATTTGGTTGTTATGCGGCGCTCTGGCTGGCGGGGCGGGGCGCACGGGTGGCTTTGCTTGAAAAAGAAGCGCGTTTGTTTCAGAAAGCGTCGCTGGTCAATCAGGCAAGGCTGCACAGCGGCTATCACTATCCGCGCAGTCTGGCCACGGCGGCGATGAGCGATGAGCACAAGGAGCGTTTTACGGCCGAACACCGCGATTTCATCAATTTCTCTTTTGAAAAATACTATGCCATAGAACAGTTCGGGTCCTTTACGGACGCCCGTCAGTTCGAGCGTTTTTGCGAACGGCTGAACATTCGATGCGAACGAATCAGCGAACATCCGTTGTTCAATTTTCATCGCCTCGAAGCACTGTACCGCACGGAAGAATACTCTTTCGACCCGGTATTGCTGCGAAGCCACTACCAGCAAAAAGTTGAGCATTCGCCCAATATTCAGGTGTTCAAAAATGTGCGGCTGGATGCCGTGCACGCCCATTCGGACAAATGGTCTATCCGGTTTCAGGCAGGAGAAGGCGTGCATGAAATAGCGACCCCGGTCGCCATCAATGCCACTTATGCCGCCACCAATGCCATCAACCGGCTTTTTGCGGTCAGGGAACTTGATCTCACCCACGAGATTTCGGAGATCGCTTTTGTTACCTCGCGGCAGTTTGGAGAGCGCGGTCTGACGGTGATGGACGGCGCTTTCGGCTCCATCATGCCCTACGGTTTGAGCGGATTGTTGTCGCTTTCCTCCGTGGCTTACACCCACCATAAAATATCCTACGATCGCCTGCCGCGCTTCGATTGCCAGGCGCCCGAAACCGACCCGGCCTGCCGGCCCGAGGCGCCCGGGATTTGTACGGATTGTCCCCGACGGCCGGTCAGCAACGCGTACAAAATGCTGGCTCAGATGCGGCAATATTTTACCGAACAGGTGGAATTTCAATACTTGTTTTCCTATTTCACCATCAAATCCAAGTTGCAGGCCAACTACATCGACGACGGGCGCCCAACGGAGATCTCGCAGTTGAACGACCGGCCGAAGTTTTATTGTTTGTTTGCCGGAAAGATCAATTCCATTTACGAGATTGAGAAAGTGGCGGATGGATTGTTGGTTGATTGAGTTTTGCCAACCATTTTCAATTTCGACTGTTTGCAAGTTAATTTCCAGTAAAACAGATTACCTAATCTATTCAAAGTAAGGCAGTTTTATGAAACTATCCAGTACTCAGTTCATACTCCTTTTTGGGGGAATCATCCTGTTGTTGCCTTTTTCCTGTGAAAAAAATGAAACGATTGTAATCGACGACGGACTTGACTTTTGCCCGGTGAATTTTCGATACAACGATGAAGACGTTTACACCGGCGCTTGCCCTTCGTGGCCTTACCAGAGTCATTTGCCGCAAATCAGCTCCGATGACAAGGGCGTGGTGGTGCGTCAGACGCTGTACGAGGAAAATACGCCCTATTTTTCCTGGATCGACAGTATGGACCGATACGTGGCCTTCAATGTTTTTGACTCCTCGTCGCAGGCCGTGTTCCGGTTCGACAAAATAGAGATGGACACTGGAGCACGAGTGGGTTTGTTTCTCGGCGAGTGTCTGGACATCGATGCGGAGTGCTGGGAGGCGCCGGCCTCGGCCGAGGCATCCGGGCAGCCTTTCCAGATCTGGATTCGGCGCGCTGCTACCGGGCAGTACGAGTTGGGAGTAACTGCCGAGGGCCAGGATTATATCTATCCCGATATGATCAATGATTTCGGATCGGCAGTATTTATGCTGGAATCGAAAGACGGTAAAATCCGGCTGTCCGGCCAGATTTTTGCCCAAAACGGACTAACGGAGTATGTAGCCGACTGGTCGGTCGAGCGTCCGTTTAATGCCGCGAATCGCTACTTTACGGGTGTGGGCATGGAGTTGTTGCCGGAGGAAAAAGATGTTTGCGGGGCGCATCCGGTGGCGTTGCGTCTCTTGTTTTATCATTTCAAAAACTCGACCGGTTACGAGCGAACCGATTCATTTGAGTGCAACTCTATCGTTGTTCAAGGTTAAAAAAATCCCCTCCGCAATCATGAAAAATCTCCTGTTCATCGCTCTTTTTCCCCCTTTCCTGTCGGTTGCAGCCACCTCTGAACTCCGTATGGTGAACCAGTCGGTTGATTCGCTGGCGCCCACTTTTGTGCTGAAGCGCCCCGGTGAAGAAAATATTCAACGTTTTCCCATGGCTTTTTATGCCTTTGCCGGCATTGATCCGGAACCTACGCAGCGGGAGCGCATCAGCTTCATCCCGTTTTTAAATATCGTCAATATCGCCATGGGCTATCGCATGAACCTGGATGCCGACTGGCAAATCAGCGCGGAGCTGTGGTCGAACAGCTATGCTACGCCGCGTGTTGAAGTAATTGATATTCAGCATCTTGATCGAGAAGGCGACCGGATCACGTTGAGAGACACCACTTCGCTGATGCGTTTGCGCGGCGCGGTGTTTTCGTTGAGCGGCGCGCGGCGACTGCCGGCTGGTTTTTCGTTGCATACAGGCGTTCAAATGGGGTATTATCCGTTGGCCATGATCGAATACGGGCGTTCGGCGGAGTCGGCAGTTTCACTGGATTATTCCAGGCAAAGCGGGTGGGATTACGACTATGTGGAAGCGCCCGATTGGATTCAGCGTTTTCAGCCTGCCCTGCGGTTCGGACTTGAAAAGCGTTTTTTCGACAATTACATTTTGGGTGTTTCGATCCAGCAGACTTTAACCGATCTGAGCAAACTGGGCGACACAAGGAATATGCCGATGGTCTGGATGGTCTATGCAGGGTATCGGATTGATCTGGATTGAAACCCGGCGGAAAAGTTAAATTATTGATGCGGAGGGCGAAATAGAGATTTTATGATAAATTAGATTGATGATTCTTAGTCTGTAATTCTTGGCGTCTCGATGCAACAAACGCTCACCGACATCACCAAGTCTGGCGATACGCGCAATATGCCGACCAACTGGTTGGGGTATGTCGGTTTGCAGTTGAATATGAATTGACAAAAAAGCCAGGTCAGGTATTATTTTCCGGATTGCCGGCGGTCTCTTCCGGCTCCACTGTTTCCGCCGCCAGTTCCACCAAATCCGGGGGCAGCGATTTGCTGGCCTTGGCCCCCAGTTCGCGGATTTTTTCCGCCCGCCCGATCAAGGTATCGCCGTGGCGACTGGCGTTGATCAGTTTGTGCATGGCGTCGTCGTAAGCCGATTGTGCAGCAGTGAGGCGGCTGCCGATAGCGCGCAGGTCTTCGACAAAAGCGACGAAACGATCGTACAACAAGCCGCTTTGGCGGGCGATTTCGAGCACCGAGCGGGTTTGTTTTTCTTGTTTCCACAAATGCGATACCGTGCGCATGGTGGCCAGCAGACTGCTTGTGGTCACCAGTACGATGTTGCGTTCCAGGGCATCGGTAAACAGTTTCGGATCGGCTTGTGCGGCGGTGCTCAGCGCGCTCTCCAGGGGGATGAAGAGCAGCAGGTAGTCGGGCGTATTGACCTGGTACAATTGCTGGTAATTCTTGCGGCTAAGGTTGTCGACGTGGCTGCGCAGGCTTTGCACGTGCGCGCGCAGGTGTTGTTCGCGCTGGGCGGGGTCGTTTTCGTTGTGAAAACGTTCGAATGCCGTGAGAGAAACTTTGGCGTCGATGATCAACTGACGGTTTTCGGGCAGTTGCACGATAAAATCGGGGCGTTTGGCAGCACCCTCGTCGTCACGATAGGTGTTTTGGGTGAGGTAATGCACGCCTTTGACCAGGCCGGCTTTTTCGAGCAGGATTTCCAGTTGGAACTCGCCCCAGTCGCCCTGCACCTTGCTTTGCCCTTTGAGCGCCGAGGCCAGGTTGTGCGCATCGCGGCTGAGTTGCTGGTTGAGTTCGCGCAGTTGCTCGATCTCGCGTTTCAGGCCCGATTTTTCACGGGTTTCTTCCAAAAACTTGCGGTCGATATTGGCTTCAAATTCACGGATTTTTTCGCGCAGCGGATTCAGCACGGTGTGCAACTGGGCTGAATTTTGCTCCGAAAACCGCCTGCTTTTTTCATCGAGCAGGCGGTTGGCGACATTTTCAAATTCGGTGCGGAAGCGTTGTTGCAGGGTTTCCACCTCCGCTTTTTGTTCCCGAAGCGTGTTTTCCAGGTGCAGTACCGTCTGGTCGCGGGCGGCGAGATGAGCATGCGCCGTGCGTAGTTCCTGCTCTTTTTGCGTCAATTCTGCCTTCAATTGCTCCACCTGGGTCTTGACGGCCTGGTGAAGGTCGGCAGAAACCATACCGCCCGGATGGTTGGACAGGGCAGGGGAGTGCTGGCGGCGCATTAGCAGGATAAAAAGCAGCAGGGCGATCCCCCCGATCAGCAGGTACAATTCGGTGTCCATAAGCCCAACGGATTGTTTTAGTTGGGCCTAAAAATAGACGTTTTGTTTTAAACGGCTGCCTATTTCTTTCCTTCTTCAAAATCGATCAGGGCCGTCCACACCGACAGGACGCCTTTCTCCAGTCGCGTCCAGATCGGGCGAACCCGGCCGGCATGCGCGGAGATGTGATTGTAGTCGCCGAAAAACACAAATTTGGTGGGATCGAAAGGCGATTCGCTGATCTTGATGTTTTCGAACGATTTGCCGCCGTTGCGGCTCACGGCGAGGTACACGTCGGTTTGCTCGTCGGCATAGGCGCGGCGGTCGTAGAAGACGACGTACAAGTGGCCGGTGGTTTGGTCGACGGCCAGCCAGCTCAGAAATTGCTGCTTGCCTTTGCCGTCGTTGTTGACGCGTTTGGGTTTGCTCCAGGTTTTGCCGCCGTCGGTGCTTTTCGACAGCCAGATGTCGGTGTCGTTTTCGCCCCGGCGCTGGTCGGCCCAGTTGACGTAGAGGGTGCCGCGGTTGGGGCCGTCGGAAAGGTCGCAGACCAGCACGGGCATGCCGTTGCAACGGGTGATGCCGGGTATATCGAAAGTCCAGCCGCCGGGCTGATCGGCGATAACGACGTCTTTTTCCATCCAGGTTTTGCCGCCGTCGAGCGACTTGTCGAACCAGATGCGATTGTTCCAGGCCCAGGCCACGTAGACTTCGCCGTTGGGGCCCACCGCGGGTACGGCGCCTTCGGTGGTATTGTCGTCGTCTTCGCAATCGCCTTCGAATTCGTTGATTTTCAGCGGGTCCGACCAGCTGATTCCGCCGTCGGTGCTTTTTGAAAACAGGATTCGGCTGTGGTCTTTTTCCAGGTCGTGGCTGCCATAGACGTCGAATTCCGTCCAGGTGCAGTACACGGCATGGGTTTTCGGGTCGGTAGCCAGCCAGTGTTTGTCCTGGTCTTTGGGGTGGCGGTTGCCGCAGTAGGAGCCGTCGGAATAGGTTTTGCCGCCGTCGGTGCTTTTTTGAATCACGATGCGGTCGAGCAGTTTTTCACCGGCCCATTGCTTGCCTTCCGGATCGCTGAGGTGCGCGTAGTAAAAATTGCCGGTGTTGTCGGCTACCAGTACCGGGTCGCCGAATACGCCGTGGCTGGAAGCGAGTTTGCCGCTTTGCCAGGTACGGCCGCCGTCGTCGGACCAATAATAACGATCGAGGATAGCCCCCGCGGCGACGTTGTCGATATTGGTCGGGTTGATGCAGATGGTGGGCTCGCAGGGGCCGTAGGAGCTGTTTTTTTCACCTTTGGCGATGAGTACGTTGGTGAAGGTTTGGGGTTTGGCCGGTTTGTTTTTTTGGGCGAAAAGCAAGGCCGGGGCACAAAACGCGAGGAGGAGCAAGAGACAGGTGCAGGCGCGTACAGACTTCATGAAAGCTGGAATAACGGTGGTGAAAAAAAGGATCGCCCGCGAAAAGTCGGGCAGTGCGCCCTAAAATTCCCTGAAAGCCCGATTTTGTGCCAGATTTTTCGATAAAATTTTCAAAAAAACACCGTTTAAAGCGCTGATGACTGTCAAAGTCTTTCTCAAACTCGGCAAGGAAGTGCCGGTTCGCCGTTTTCACCCCTGGGTATTTTCAGGGGCCATAGGTCGCCTTGAAGGAAAGCCGGCCGACGGCGACATTGCCGAAGTATACGACCGGGGCGGTGAATTGCTCGGACTGGGGCATTTTCACCACGGCAGCATCGCCGTCCGTTTGTTGAGTTTTACGGATGCAGATATCAATTCGCTGGCTTTTTGGGTGGATAAACTCGCTGCTGCTTTGTCCGTGCGCCATGCGGTCGGACTGGGCGGGTCGCCGCACACCGATTGCTTCCGGCTGGTACATGGCGAGGGCGACGGCTTGCCAGGTCTGGTCGTAGATGTATATGGCGACACGGCGGTCGTGCAGTGCCACAGTATCGGAATGCACCGGCAAAAAGATTTGATTGCCAACGCTTTAAAAGAGATTTTCGGCGACCGTACCCTTTCTGTGTACGACAAAAGCAGCGAGTCGCTGCCGCCCAAATACGCCCAGGGCATGCAAAACGGCTGGCTGGCAGGAGAAGCGGGGTCTTCGGCGCTCGTTCGGGAGAACGACGCGTTGTTTCGGGTCGATTGGGCGCTTGGACAAAAGACCGGTTTTTTCCTCGATCAGCGCGATAACCGACAGTTGCTGGCGCAGTTCGCAACGGGAAAAACCTTGCTCAACGCATTTTGTTACACAGGCGGTTTTTCAGTGTATGCCTTGCGAGCGGGCGCCCGGCTGGTTCATTCGGTCGATATTTCGGCCAAAGCCATGGATCTGACGGCTGAAAATGTGGCATTAAACGCGCCGTTTGCGGGGCAGCATGAAGGCTTTACGGAGGACGTTTTGCGTTTTTTGAAAAATGAAGAACGCAGTTACGAAGTAGTCGTTATCGATCCGCCTGCTTTTGCCAAGACCCTCGACAAACGTCACAACGCCGTTCAGGGTTACAAACGGCTGAACGAAGCCGCCATGCGCCGGGTAGCGCCGGGAGGAGTATTGTTTACTTTTTCCTGCTCTCAGGTGGTCGATCGCGAATTGTTCTACCACACCGTGGTGGCCGCTGCCCTCGAAGTAGGTCGCCCTGCACGGGTATTACACCACCTGACGCAGGGCGCCGATCACCCGGTGAGCCTTTTCCATCCGGAAGGCGCCTACCTGAAAGGTCTGGTCGTTCATCTTGAATAACGTACATTTACTCAAACTACTCTGTTGATCGTTATGAGACTTTTTTCCCTGCTTTGTTTCGTTATGGCCTTGGCTGCCTGCCGGCAAACTACCCAGAACGCCATTCCCATGTGCCACGATCCGAACATGGCCGTGGCGCAATTCGCCTCTTTTGCCAGCGATGCCCAATTCCGCAATGCGCACCCTGCCCCGGCCCCGGTTGAGGGTGTTCACGCGGGTGTTATGGTGGAATTTCCGGTGGAAGGCGGACCCAACGGTCGGGCTTTTTTAATGAAAAGCCATGCCCAAACCAATAAATACCTGCTTATTTTTCATGAATGGTGGGGACTCAACGACTACGTCAAAAACGAAACGGCCATGTGGTGCCATCAATTGGGGATCAACGTCATGGCCATCGACCTGTACGACGGCAAGGTAACCGCCTCGCCCGACAGCGCCGGCATGCTCATGCAGGCCAACGACCCGGCCCGCTCCATTGCCCTCATCAAGGGCGCCGCCAAATACGCCGGCGATGCCGCCGATTTCCGTACGCTCGGATGGTGCTTCGGCGGCGGCTGGTCCTTGCAGGCCGCGCTGGCCCTGGGCGACCGCGCCAAAGGCTGTGTGATGTACTACGGAATGCCGGAGAAAGACCTGGACAAGCTGCGCAGCCTTTCCACCGACGTGCTTTTTATCCATGCCAAACAGGATCAGTGGATTACCGATGCCGTCGTCGGTGAATTTGAAGCCAATATGAAAACGGCGGGCAAAACGCTCACCGTTCACCGCTACGACGCCAACCACG
>JADZFP010000629.1 GCA_020849825.1 Saprospiraceae bacterium | reverse complement strand
TCCAGCAAGCGGCAACCCTTTTTGGGGAAAATGAAAACAGCCTCGCCCGCGCCGCCGGCAGCCTCGCCCCGACCATGCTGGTGGGCATGCTGAACAAATCGGACGACGCGCACAACCTGGGCGCGATTTACAAGGCACTGCAAAATTTCGATCCGAAAGTGCTCGACAACCTCTCCGACCTGCTCGGCAGCGGCAATCTGGCGCACCACGACCCCAAAGACGACGCCGGGCACCTGCTGGGCATGCTCTTCGGCGACAAAGTGCCCGCGCTGACCAATGCCGTGGCGGCCTTTTCGGGCGCCAAATCGTCGACTGTTTCCTCGCTTTGGGGGCTCGTCGGCCCTGCGATCATGGGCATGTTGAGCAAACGCATCGGTGAAGAAAACCTGCCGGCGGCCGGACTGGCCAACCTGCTGAAACAGGATAAAAACGTTTTGCTCGCAGCCCTGCCCGCGGGCGTGGCCGCTCTGCTTCCCTCCGCCTCGGAACCGGCCGCACCGGCCGAAACGGAAGCACAAGCCAGCGGCATGAGCTGGCTCTGGCCCCTGCTGTTGTTGCTGGGCCTCGGCGGCGGCATTATTTTTTATTTGAAAAACTGCCGGCAGGAAACCGTCGAGACAGAGATACCGGCCGTGCCGGAAGTCAAAACAGACACCGTGCCCGCTTTACCGGCGCCTTTCCGCGCCAAACTCGCCAACGGCTTCGAACTCGAAGGCAATACCGACGGCATCGAACAGGCTTTGCTCAACTTTATACAGAGCGACCTGCCTGTCGACAAAACGACCTGGTTCAATTTCGACCGGCTCACGTTCCGCACCGGCAGCGCCGAAATCGACATGGACAAATCGAGCAGCCAGTTGAATAACATTTACCAGATCATGCAGGCTTTTCCCAAAGTCAAACTCAAAATCGGCGGCTACACCGACAACGTGGGCAAAGAAGCCGACAACATGAAACTCTCCCAGGCCCGCGCCGAAGCCACCGTCAAAGCCCTCGAAACGCTGGGCGTGGCCAAAGGCCGCCTTTCGCCCGAAGGATACGGTTCGCAGCACCCCGCGGCTTCCAACGACACAGAAGAAGGCCGCGCGCAAAATCGCCGCATCGCCGTGCGCGTAATGGAGAAATAAATTGATTATCAGCAAATTCTAACCAAAGTATATGTTCACCAACGTCGAACCTGCCTTACAAAAAGAACTCGCCGGCATCCGCGAAGCCGGCCTCTACAAAGAAGAACGCATCATCACCTCGCCGCAAGGCCCGGTGATTGACACCACGGTCCAGCACGAAGTACTCAACTTCTGCGCCAACAACTACCTGGGCCTGTCGAGCCATCCCGATGTGATCGAAGCCGCCATCGAAGCCATCCGCACGCACGGCTACGGTATGTCGTCGGTGCGTTTTATATGCGGCACACAGGACATCCACAAGGAACTGGAAGGCAAGATTGCCGAGTTCCTGGGCATGGAAGATTCCATCCTTTACGCCGCCGCTTTCGACGCCAACGGCGGGCTGTTCGAGCCCCTGCTCGGCGAAGAAGACGCCATCATCAGCGACGAACTCAACCACGCCTCCATCATCGACGGCATTCGCCTGTGCAAAGCCCGCCGTTTCCGCTACAAGCACAACGACATGCAGTCGCTCGAAGATTGCCTCAAGGAAGCCCGGGCCGGCGGCGCGCGGCGCATTCTGGTGTTCACCGACGGCGCATTTTCGATGGACGGCACCATCGCCCAGCTCGACAAAATCTGCGACCTGGCCGAACGCTACGACGCCATGGTGGGCATCGACGAATGCCATGCCAGCGGCTTTCTGGGTCGCACCGGCCGGGGCACGCACGAATACCGGGGCGTCATGGGCCGCGTCGACATCATCACCGGCACCCTCGGCAAAGCCCTGGGCGGCGCCAGCGGCGGCTTCACGGCCGCCCGCAAAGAAATCGTCGACCTGCTGCGCCAGCGCTCGCGTCCCTACCTGTTCTCCAATACCGTGGCGCCCTCCATCGTCGGCGGCAGCATCAAGGTATTCGAACTGCTGAGCGGCTCCACAGCCCTGCGCGACAAACTGGAACACAACACACGCTGGTTCCGCCAGGCCATGACCGCCGCGGGATTCGACATCCTGCCCGGCGAGCACCCCATCGTGCCGATCATGCTCTACGACGCGCCGCTGGCCCAGCAATTCGCCCGCGACCTGCTCGGCGAAGGCATCTACGTGATCGGTTTCTTCTACCCCGTGGTGCCGCAGGGCAAAGCCCGCATCCGCGTGCAGCTTTCCGCCGCACACGAGCAGGAGCACCTGGAAAAAGCCGTGGCGGCATTTACCAGGGTGGGGAAAAAACTGGGGGTGGTGAAATAAGGTTTTGCAGGCGCGGCGCGTTTTTTTGACCCGCTGCGCGGGGGTATTTGTTGGACAGGATCAACAGGATGCACAGAATTTTTAAAGAAAAAGTACAAGCCTTGCCGGCGCAGCCGGCATCATCCTGTTCATCTTGTTGATTCTGTCCAAAAAAGCCGCGCGTGTCAGCCACATCAGTTGCGCCACCGCTGCGGTCCAAAAAACAACCGTTGGTCGAAGAACCCACCATGCATCCACCAGGCAGGAAAAATTGTCGTTGTGTTCGTACATTGAACGGTCAAAGAAATCATCAACGAAGCCCATGCCCAACACTCCCCTGCGCTGCCTGATCGTGGAAGACGAGCCCCTCGCGGCCGAAATCCTGGAAGAATACATCTCCATGACCCCCTTCCTCACGCTCACCCACGTGTGCCCCGACGCCATCAGCGCGCTCGACGTGGTGCATTCCGAACCGGTCGACGTGATTTTTCTCGACATCAATTTGCCCAAACTCAACGGGCTGGATTTTATCAAAACCCTGCGCCGGCAACCGAAAATCATCGTGACCTCGGCCTATCACGAATTTGCAGTGGAAGGTTTCGAGTTGCAAGTCGTTGATTTTCTGTTGAAGCCCATTGAGTACAGCCGGTTTGCCCGCGCGGTGAACAAACTGATTGCGCCCCATGCCCAGACCGGCACAGCCAAACCGGCCGTGCAGCCCGTGCGGCCGCATTATTTTTTCACGGTCAATAAAAGATCGGTCAAGATCTACCTCGACGAAATCCTGTTTATCGAAAGCCTGAAAGATTCGGTAACCATTCACACCCGTGAAAAATCGTATCCCACCCACTACCAGTTGGGCGAACTGGAAGAACTGATGCGCTCCGACAATTTCCTGCGCATACACCGTTCCTTTCTCGTCGCCATCGACAAGATCGAATCGTTTTCCGCCGCCGAGGTGGAGATCGCCGGCCGGAGCCTGCCCATCGGGCGGAGCCATAAGGAACTGGTGATGGAGCGGTTGGGGCGATAAAAGTAGTGAGGATGCGAGGATTTGAAGATGCGAGGATTCGACTTCGCGTTTATCAATATTAACCTCTAATGACCTCGAGTAACTGTTCCATTCCATCGTCAAACGAAGAGGCACTCAAATCAACGGTTAAAACACTCGCCAGATCGTTACAAAAACTGGCAAGGTTGTTAAAGTGATTTTTTAGCCTTTTCAGTTTTTCATCAATGTCAACAACCGGCGCGTTGATCTTGATTCGCTCTTTTCGTTCCTTTTCAAGAGACTTGACTTGTGCGTCCAGTTTCCGGTACAAATCAGTTATCTTGGAAGAGTCATACCAGGTATTATCCAGGGCAGCGGGAAGAATTTGCGTTCCAATCAGTTTTTTCCCGACTTCCGAGATTAAAATTTCAAGCCCCACCCAGCCGGAAAGCAAACTGTTTTCGGAAACCAGGAACAGTACAAAGGCGTTTTCCTGGATACATCGAGCCGCAAACGCCTCAATATTCTCGCCCGCTTTGAGCAGTTCTTTGTCAATGGCTGGCTGAATGTTGTTTTTCTTTAAATGATCAACCACCGCGTCGGCTGTCTGACGGTCAGCGTGGCTGTAGGAAATAAAAACCTTTCTTGAAGATTTCGATTTCGTGTCAGGCACGGGCGCAGGTTCTTTTGGATCAGAAGGATTGGAAGGAACCACGACTATGGCACTGCCGCCGCTGCCTGCCAGTTCGAGGGCCGCGTAGTTGACCTGGTTCTGAATGCGGTTCCATTCGCTGA
>JADZFP010000628.1 GCA_020849825.1 Saprospiraceae bacterium | reverse complement strand
CTATCGGGAAGGAGACCGTTTGGATGCATATTACGATGGCGCTATGGTCAAAGACCAAAACGGCAATATCGTACACGACGCCAGCGGCCGCCCGATCATCAACCCGGTACCGCAATTCCTGGGTTACTCCAACCCCGACTGGGTGTGGAGCGTGTACAACAAGGTCAGCTGGAAAAACCTGTCGCTTGGTATTCAGTTCGACGGCCGCGTCGGCGGCGTAATCACCAACTACGTGCAGCGCCAGACCTTCCGCGGCGGCCGTCATGCCGAAACGACGCAGGGCGCCATGGGCGCCGCCCGATTGGCCGACTGGGAAAACCAAAAGCAAGGCTTGTACAACAACCCGCAGGTCAATGGAAACTGGGTCGGTGAAGGCGTCAGTCTTGTAGGCGGTGTGATCGAGTACGATCAGTATGGCAACATCACCAACTGGGACGAACTGGAATTTGCAGACAATACGACCAAGACTTTCCTCCAGGACTACATCAGCCGTTATTACAGCACTTCGGAGGCCAATCTGATGTCCAAATCCTTCTCCAAGCTGCGTGAAGTGACGATCACTTACCAAGCGCCCAGCAGCTGGTTCGGCGAGGGCCGTTTTATCCGCGGCGCTTCTTTCTCGCTCGTAGGCCGCAACTTGCTGTATTTCGCCGAGAAAAAAGACATCGATCTCGATCAGTACATCGGTACCAATTACTCGGGCCTGCAATCGCCCACCGCCAAACGCTACGGCGTCAACATTAACCTAACCTTTTAATATATATAAATCAGGAACATCATGAAATTCTTGAAGTATTTCTTCTCCGTAGCAGCCTTGCTCCTGCTGGCCAACGGCTGCTAAAAAATTCGAGGATCTGGAAGCGGATCCCAATCGTTCGACCACCGTGCCTCCGGGCCTGGTATTGCGCGGCATCCTCAAAGACATGTACTACGAGCCGTGGAGCGACATTCACCGCTGGAACCAGTACTGGTGCTCGAACTACAACTACTACGCCAACAACGAGTACTGGACGGGCAGCGCCAGCCTCCGTTTTACGACGCTGAAAAACGTGCAGAAAATGGAAGAAGAAGCCGCTCGTATCGGTCTGCCGGCCGGCAACGCCTTCGATGCCATGGGCAACTTTTTCCGCGCCTATTTCTACTACGACATGACGATGAAAATGGGCGATCTGCCGCTGACGGAGGCCCTGCAAGGCGCCGACAACCCGACGCCGGTATACGACACCCAGCGGACAATTTTCAAACAAATCCTGGTATGGCTGGAAACATCCAATGCTCAATTGGGCGCTCTGGAAGCCGGCAACACCAACATGAAAGGTTTTGATTTTTTCCTCGATGGCGACGTAAAACAGTGGCAAAAAGCGGTGAATGCGTTCAGACTGCGCGTGCTGGTTCAATTGAGTAAAAAAGAAGCAGAAGCCGCCGAACTGAACGTGCGCCAGGAGTTCGCCAATATTTTGAACGATCCGGGTCGTTATCCCTTGCCCGAAAGCAACGACGACAATGTCGCCTACACTTACGCCGCAACGGAAAAATACCCCTTTAATCAGGACAACTTCGGTTTTTACGCTCTGCGATACAATACCGCCGCTACGTACATCAATACCCTGTCGGCGCTCCGCGACCCGCGCGTTTTTGTGGTTGCCGAACCGGCCGCTGCAAAAATCGCGGAAGGATTCACGCCGCAGGACTACGAAGCCTACGTTGGCGCGCCTTCCGATGAGGGCCTCGACGATATGGCAACCAACGTGCAGGCCGGCAAGTATTCTCTGATCAATAAAACCCGCTATTTCAGCAGCTACGAAGGCGAACCCTGCATCCAGATTGGCTACCCGGAAATGTGTTTCAGTATCGCCGAAGGCATCAATCGCGGCTGGGCAACAGGCGATGCCCAGGAATGGTACAACAAAGGCATCGCTGCTTCGATGGCCTTCTACGGCATCACCGACGCGGGTGATTTGAACACCTACCTTGGTCAAAATACCGTGGCTTACAAAGGCAACACGCCCGACGGCTTTGCGCAAATCCTGACCCAGAAATACCTTGCTTTGGCGCAACACAGCGGCCTGGAGGGCTACTTCAACTGGCGTCGTACGGGTATTCCGGCTTTCGCCCAGGGCGGCCCCGGTACCGGCAACTCGGGTGTCATCCCGATGCGTTTTCAATACCCGACCAGCGAGCGCGACAACAATTCCAGCAACTACTATCTGGCGCTGTCGAGCCAGGGATTCTTCGGCGATCAAATCAACTCCCTGCCCTGGATCGTACAATAATCTTGTAATAAAAATTGAACTGCATGAATATGAGCAGCCCTGTTTCGGGGTTGCTCATGTTTATGCAATAAAACAAAATGGGTTTCAATTCCGTGGGGATCCGGCGCAAGGCTGGTTTTCCACTTTTTTTCATCCAAACCTCATCTTCTCATGCTCTCACACCAACCTTTGCGCAACGCACGCGACGTCGACGAAGCTGTCGAGTCCATTCTTCGGGTTTTCCGCCACCGCGGCCATGAAGAATACCACGGGGAGGCCGTCAGCCAGGTTGAACATGCCGCCCAGGCTGCTGAACTGGCCCGAAAAGCGCGTCCGGATAACCCGGAGTTTGTGCTGGCTGCTTTTTTACATGATATCGGTCACTTGTGCGCCGCACCGGAAGAAACCGTCCTGATGGATGGTTACGGCATTGCCGACCATGAAACGCTGGGCGCCCGTTTTTTGCTCGCCCGGGGTTTTTCGCCTAAAATTGCAAGGTTGGTTGCTGCGCACGTGGAGGCCAAACGTTATCTGGTGGCTACCGATCCGGCTTATTTTGCCGGGCTTTCGGCCGCCAGCCGCAAAACCCTGGAAAAACAGGGCGGACCGATGAGCAATGAGGAAATTCGTGTTTTTCGGCAAGATGAATTATTCGAAGATCATCTTCATCTGCGGCGCATCGATGAGCAAGCGAAAGTCGCGGGTCTTCCCACCCCCGATCTGTTCTGGATCGAGATGATGCTTCGCAAACATCTCTTACAACGTCTTTGATCGTTCTGCACTTTGCAGACCTGCGTGGGTCTTGCAAAGTGCAGAATAATCGCTTTTGACATTATTGCAGTGGCTTCCCCGTCCGGTACACCACTTCCGACACCACTTTGCCCACGGCGCCCAAAGTTTCGCGACTGATGATGCTCATGTTGTCGGCATGTGTATGATGGTAAGAACCGAAGATGTGCTGATCGTTGCCAGGCAAAGAGATAATGTCAACTACAGGGAATTTGAGTTCGCGCATCACCGGAAGGTGGTCGTCGGTGATGCCCCCGCTGATCTGGTTGAGGAATAGTCCGCCATAGCCCAGTTCCTGGGCGATCGCCCAGATGCGCTGTTGGGCTTGCGGCGCATTGGTATACGAATAGCCTTCGAGCGGGAATTTGGCGCCGACGGCCCCCACCATGTCGAGCAGAATGCCGAATTGGGCTTTGTAACCGGGTTTGTGCGGGTTTTTCGCCCAGTATTGTGAGCCGAGGCACCAGGTATGGGATTTGTTGTTGGGGTCGTCGGCCATCACGGAAGGGCTGGCGTCGCCCACGGGGTCGGTATCGTCGCCCAGGTCTTCGGCATCGAACAACACAAAATCGACGCCGATATTCACCGGATTGTCTTTCAGCAAGCGGGCGATTTCGAGCAGAACACCCACACCGCTGCCGCCGTCGTCGGCGCCGAGGATGGGTTTGTCTTTGTTGTTGTCGTCTTTATCGGCGATGTGGCGGCTGTCCCAGTGTGCGCAAAGCAGGATGCGGTTGGGCAGTTCGGGTTTGTATTGGCCGATGATGTTGTAGGCCTGGCGTTTGCCGAAGTAGAAGTTGGCGGTAAAAGGTTGCGTAATGACCGTCAGCCCCTGGCGTTTGACCTCGGCGGCCAGCCAGTCGGCGCATTTTTTGTGCGCTTCGGTGCCGGGTACGCGGGGGCCGAAATCCACCTGTTTTTGCACGTTGTTGTACGCGGAGTCGGCGTTGAACGGCGGGGCGACGATGACAACCGGGGTTGGTTGAGTATTGGTTTGCGGTTGTTTGGCGCCGTTATTATCGGAAGTGCAGCGCGGCAAATAGGTAAAAACCGTACCCAGCGCCATTACGGCTACCAAAACATAGACCAGCAATTGGCGGGTATTGATGTTTTTCATGGAAATCAGAATTGTCGGTAAACAAAAATCGGCTGGCCGTGCCAGCGCGTGCAAAGAACGTCAAAAACGCGTTTCCATTATGTTTTGCGGGTACAGGAGTTGTGGCCCGGGCGTTCTGCATCGTCTTTACCGGGTTTCCAGCTGGCAATCGATGCCGTTCATACGGTCGTGCAATTCGTTCAGCACCTTTTTTTGAAAAAACAACGGGTGGTGTTTGGACACGTAACGGCGCGATTTGAGCGCCACGCCATAATCGCCGCGGTCGTAATGGCTGAATTTGCGCTGCCAGTACGTTACCGTCAGGTGCATGGCACGGCGGTCGAGCCAATCGCCCAAGCGGCTGCCGAGCAGCCATTCCGCCCATCTTTTGACCCGGCTATTTTTTGGCCGCGACATGGCCTCGGTCTCCTTTTGTTGAAAATGCGGATAATATTGCCAGGCCCACTCGTTGGCTGCCCGAAAAGGGGCTGCCCATTCGGGGCCGTACATCGGCAACAGGGTGACGGTTTCGGTGGCGGTATAGATGTTTTTCTCTTCGATTTCCAGGTGGTCGGTATCAATGAAATAATTGATACAGAAGTATTTGTGAGAATTAAACAGGAAGACTTTTTTAAAAATTACCAACATGGTACGCGCCAGCCAAAGCCGCCCCGGATGGGTAATGATAAAGAAATCGATGTCGCCATCGGGGGCCATACAACCTTTCGACAGGGAACCGGAAACGAACACGCTGCGGACAAACGGGAAGCTGCCGATAAAACGCGACATACGCCTGGCCATGGGCATAAATTGTTCGGCGCGGCTGTTGGAGGCCAGGCGGGCGCTCAGCCATTCGGGGTTGTTTTCAGCCTGATAATACCCGCTGAAGCAATATATCAGATCGCGCCCATTCAATTCGCGCAGGGCGCTGGTCACCTCTTCCTGTGTGGTAACCGGCAGATTGATATAGCCCAATACTTCGTCGGCCCGCAAGGGATGCCGGAAAATTGCAAAATAGTGCAAGGTGCGCAATACGGCGTATTCGGTCGGGCTGGCGACTTCGAAAGAAGGGTTGGACATGGCACGAAGCAGGTACTGATGCAATTGGACTACCGAAGGTATAACGCCAGGGGCTAACGGCAAAGTAAGCCCGCCCGGCCAGTATGTTCAACCCTCTCCATTTCAGGAGGAGAATTATTTTTTCATCAGCATGGCGTGCGTGGATCAGGATATGCGATAACTGTTGCGCACAACGGCAAACCACCAACTGTCGGGTATCAATTTTCGCAAACGGAGCAACATGGGCGCCGGGGCGCCGACCGGGTAGCGCAGCCGGCGGCTTTTGTCGGTGGCGGCTTTGAAAATACCCCTGGCCACTTTATCCGGCGATTCGCCCCGCTCGCCGGTTTCCATACTCAGTTTCTCACATTTTGCTACAAATTCGTCGTAATCGCTTGTGTTTTCGGGTTTGACGAACTGCCGGCCCCCGCCATAAAAATCTGTTTTAATGGCCCCCGGCTCGATGATTCGCAAACGGATTCCCAGCGGTTCAAGTTCGTACTGGAGGGCCTCGGTGAAACCTTCAACCGCCCATTTGGAGCCATGGTAAATGCTGTATAGGGGGAACGCCAGCCGGCCACCCATGGAAGCTACCTGTATTACCGTGCCTTTTCGGCGTTGGCGGAAATAGGGAATCACGGCACGGGTCACCCGCATCAGACCGAATACGTTGGTATCGAACTGACGGCGGATGAATTCGTCGTCCATGGCCTCGAAAACGCCATCGGCGCCATAGCCTGCATTATTGACGACCACGTCGAGCGCCCCAAAATCATCGATGACGTCCTGAATAGCCTTGCCGATCGAGGCCGTATCGGTGACGTCGAGCCGGTAACATTTGAGGTTGGAGAATCGGGTGAGTTCCGTTTCTTTTTCAGGGTTGCGCATCGTGGCCGCTACATTCCAGCCTTGCTGTGCAAAGTATTCGGCTGTAGCACGGCCAATGCCGGAGGAGGACCCGGTGATAAGGACGGTATTTTTCATGTTGGATCTTTTTACTTGTTAATCAGTCTTTTAAGGCTACGGGCTGTAAAATGATATTGACCCAGAAATCCATGCCGGCAATGGCCGTAGAAAAGTCCATTTCCGCGCTGGGGAAACGACCGGCAGCGCGAACACAGTCGTGTTTGAGTGCATCGGATAGCTGGAACAGCCGTTCTGCCACGGTATCAGGCTGGTCGGGGAGCCGGAAGGCGCCGGAATCCCTTCCGGCGGCGAGTAACTCGGAGAGAAAAGTGACTTCGCTGGTCTTGGTTTCCCGGTAAACCTCGTCGAACAAGGGTTCGAGTTTTTGAAGATTCTCTACCGAAAGGCGCGTCAGGTGAACGACTTCGCTGTAACGCCGAATCCGTTCTGTGAGAAAAAAGCGCACCTGCCCGGCCGATTCGCCATGCGACAACGCTTTTAACCGAAGATCGGCGATGAATGCTTCGGTCTCCGCCAGAACGACGGCAATGAAGATCTCTTCCTTGTTTTTGAAATAATAATACAAACTGGCCTTGTTGAGACCGGCTCGTTTGCCGATGTCGTCAAGTGTGGTTTTGTCATAGCCAAAGCGGGCAAAGCACTCACTGCCGGCTTGCAAAATCAGGTCGCGTTTCGGATTGTCTTTCATAATCGCGCTGCAAAGGTGCAGGCGGTTTTTTATTTTTCAAACTTTTGATTAAAAAGTTTGAAAAATAAAATTCGCATTACCCTCAACCGATCATTTCAGCCAGCCAGTCGCGGTGCATGATCTCGGTTGCAGGCGGCAGGCGTTTGGCCAGGGCTTTGAGTTTGGCGGGATCGGGCGGGTCGATTTTGGCGAGCCGGCGGGTAAAGTCGACAAACTGCTGCATTTGCCGGCGCAGGCGCGGGCCGAGCTGTTTGTTGCGGTGTAGAAACAGCCGGTTGGCTTCCAGTTGGGCAAAAAGCAGCTCGGTTTGGCGGGTTTCCCACAGTATTTTGACCAACAGGCTTCTTGCGCTGACGGCCAGGAGGATGTCTTCAAACTCGACGCAGGCCAGCGTTTTCTGCGCCTGATCGTAGTTTTTGTGAAAATAATGGAACTGGGACAACCCGTACGCGAATAGGTTTTCCTGCGATTCGGGCGGCAGTTTGGGGCGCCAATGATGCAAAAAATGCCAGGTCCAGTCGCTGCGCCCGCTGCGCAACCCTGCATATACGAGGTTGAGGTAGATATGGGGTTGAAGTCGGTCTTGTTCGAGCAGCAGTCCTTTTTCCAGCAGGGTTTCGTGGAGTTCGAGGTAACGGGCGTAGTAGTGTTGCTCGTTGTAAAGGTTGATACGGCGGGTGCAAAAATTGAGGGTGTAGATGTACAGTTCTTTTTGTTCCGAGGGTTCAAGTTTGTCGGCATGCCGGTCGAGGGCTGGCAGGAGTTGTTCGAGCCAGGCGGGGTCGTCGCCGCGGTTGAGTTGCCAGGCGAAAAACCAGATCGCGGGGATCGGGTGCTTGTCGAGGAGTTGCGGGTTTTGCAACAGCAGTGTTTCCAGTTCGTCGTCGAGCAGGGTGTTGTATTGCACGTCGATCAGGCGCTGCACGTTGTGGATAGCAGCCAGTAAGCGGAGTTTGTGGAGCAGGTATAGTTCGTCGAGGCGGTCGTTGGCTTTTTGAAGGTAGGGGTTGAACCCCAGGCGCCTGGGGTCGGTCAGGGTTTTAAAGGCCCAAAGGTCGACCTCGAATTGCCGGAGGCGGTCAACTGTTTCATCGGGCAGGTTTTTGCGCCATTTTTCATAGCCGGCGGCAAAGAGGCGCGGCAGCTTGCTTTGTTGCAACGCATTCAGGTGCAGCCACTCCTGCAACGCGGGCGTTTCGCGCAGGGTTTCTATGGAAATAAATGTTTCCGCCAGTTCGGTGAGCCGGCTCATGAAGTGAGCCAGGTTTTTTTCGGTAAGGGCGCCGATCGGTGCCAGCCGGGCAACGACGTTTTTTTTATCGAGATCGGGATGGTCGAATTTGGGATGATAGGCCGACAGAAATTGATAAAATGCCCGTATATCCTTATTTTTATTCCAATAAGGCGACTGCACAAACTCCCCGAACCGTCGCCAGCGTACCGCCGGGAGAAGGCGCAGGAGTTCAAGCAGTTTGCTTTGCCGCATGGTATAAGTTTTTGATAATCAAAATTAAACAAGATGAGAACAAACCTGCTCCTGTTGTTCCTGACTTTCCGGCTTTTCCTCACAGCACAGCCTTTTTTCCTGTATCCGGGCGATGCCAACAACGACGGCATCTGCAATTACCTCGACCTGATTCCCGTCGGGCTGGCCTATGGCGATCAAGGCCCCCGTCGCCCGCTGCCGGCCAACGACTGGCTGCCGGTTCCGTTTCAACCCTGGACCGGCCCGCTTCCTCCCCTGCCGGCCAGCGAGCTCGATCGCGCCTTTGCCAATGCTTACACCCACCAGGGAACGTCGGGTTTGGATACCGTCAATGCCAACGACGTCCTCATTTTACAACAACATTACGGCGAAGTGCAGAACCCCTCGGCCCCAAGTTTTCCTCCTCCAACCGATTATCTGGCCCTGTTGCCGGAGTTTCCCGTGACGCCGCCGCCGGCTATCCGCATTCGTTTTTCGGCCGACACGGTGGATGTGCTGGATACTTTTTACGCGCACATCGAATTTGCAGGGACCGATTCGCCCGACCCCGCCTATCAGGGCGTCATGGCCATCGGTCTGCGGCTGAAATACGCTTCGATCAATGTGGAAGATATGCCGCCGCGTATCCTTTTCGATACGCTTTCCACCGACCTGATGGGCGTGGGCGCTACCTACGAGCAGGCGGTGTCCGACCGCTCGCCTTTGCCAGGCAAAGACACGCTCGAACTGGCGGTATCGGGCTACCGCAATCCCGCTTTCCTGACCGATCGCCCCGTGGCAGCCGTAGAATACATCGTCGATCTGATCATTCGAAGCAACGCTGCCGATACGGTGTACAAGCGGTTCTGGATAGAATTTGTCGATGTGGTGCTCGTAGATACCCTCGAAAGGCGCATCACGGGGGTGCTGACGCACTCGGACACAGTGGTGCTGCGGCAAATTATCACTTCGGCCGGCGAGCCGGAATGGCAGCAGGGTATCCGGCTTTTTCCCAATCCTGCGAGCGATCATTTTACGGTGTCGGCGCCCGACGGACTGCTGCTCAACCGGGTAGTTTTATTCGATGCCCGCGGTCGGGAACTCCGGTGTTGGAAAGGGCCGCTGCCGGGCGAAAAAATGCGCCTGGAGGGTCTGCCCCCGGGTTGGTATAACGTTGAAATCAGTACAGGGCGGGGTATTTTATGGCGGAAACTGACCTTGTTGTAGGGTGTCGGGAAAAGGCTCGTTACTGCTCTCGTGATGTTTTTCGTGGGCTGAAAAAACCCCTTTTTTCCGAAAATGCCATTTGTGCGTACAAAATCATTTAGAATAAAAAGGTTGATATTCAGTTGTTTGTGGTGTTTCAGCGGAATGATCTGCACCAATATTTACCTAAACCCGCTGAAAACCCGCTGAAAGCCGCCACATTTTGAACTTGTTATCGGGTGGTCGGGGGGACTAATCTTGTACCGGTTTTCAACCAGTCATTTTTTCACCCTTTCAATTTAACTGCTATGACCAAGTTATGTTGGCTGGCAGCCTGCTGGCTGCTGAGCGCCACCCTCGTATTTGCACAAAACAACCAATCGTTGAACAATCAGATTGCCGACGAAGCCAACAAGGCTCAAGATGCCGCCGCCGCGCTCCTCAATCTTTGCGCCGCTACACCGCAAAACCCCGATGCCATCGCCAAAAAACTGGAGGAGGCCCGCGCTGCTGCCGCCAAGGCTCAGGAATTGCTCGGTAAAATGGATAAAAACAGCCCGCTGTACGACAACGCCCAAAAATCGGCGGCCCGCGCCAAAGGACACTACGACGCTGCCAAACACACCGCCGGCGGCATGGCCTTGAAAAACAAGGTGGTCGACTATTGCGACAAGGAAAAAGCGCGACTGGATAAAAAGGCCAGGAATGAGGAACTCTGCGAAGGTGAAAAAGGTACGGCCGAGGATCTGCTCGATACCGTAAAAAGCCGCGCCGAAACCCTGGCCCGCCGGCACCCCTGCGACAGCAGTACGGTGCGCTCCGAACTGACGAAATACCTGACCGATCGCCACGATAATACCCGTTGCGACCGCCTGAAAGACTGGATAGAACAAGTGTTTCAGTGTTACGACGACACCACGTTTTTTCTGCCGCGTAAAGCGCTTGTAATGCGTGTTACCGGCAGGTTTACCGGGACTTACACGTTCGGTCGGCCGGTGGCCTTGTCCGTCGAACCTTCGGGCCTGATGGCATCCTTGTACGATCCGGGTACCGCCGATAGACTGTTCGAAACCCTGGCCGGTGAATATTTCCTCGGCAATGCATCCGGGCCGCTGCAATCTCCGGTTCAACTTGACGGACAATACCGGTTTTCTCCAGGCCTGCAGATCGGTTTGTTGTTCAGCGACCGCTGGGAAGCCCGACTGGGGTTGCATTATTACCGGGTAGAATGGGAGGGCGCTTTTCCGGTCACCGTTTTCCCCTTTGCGCAAAACGAGCCGAATACGTTGCCTTACACCCTCGACGGCCAGTTGAACGCGTCCTCATCGGGACTCATGGCGGAAGCGGACCTGGTTTGGTATATGTCGCGCGGCCCTGTCCGTCCGTATTTGCATGGCGGGGCCCGCGTGCCGGTTTCTTCGCGGCAGGAGAGCAAGGCCGAACTTGCCGGTGTTCCGCTGAAATTAGAGATGGAAGTTGATCGCCCACGGCTGTCGCCTTTCGGTGGGGCAGGGCTGCAATGGGCAATCGGCAAATACTGGCTGCTGGATGCGGGCGTCAGCCTGGGCGCCGGGCCCGATGGAGACATTGCTCCTGCATTGCGCTTTGGGGTGGGGCTGCGATTGTAGTTGCAGAGACGCGGAGGGATCGGTGTTTTACGCGGGATTTTTTATGGCACACAGAGACGCGGAGGCGGTGTTTCACGCGAAGGGCGCAAAGGAGCAAAGCGCGCAAAGGCGATGGTTGTTTTCCGTAACGGTCGCAAAGTGCGTAATGAGAGCAATCAAAACATGCAAGCAAAACTCTGTGCATCCGCGTCTCTGTGTGCCATAAAAAATCCCGCGTGAAACCCGCCTTTGCTCCCTTTGCGTGAAATACTCCCTTCTACGAGCAATTTTTATATTTTACGCAAAGACCTCACTCCCGCATCAACGCAAACAGCACCGGCCGCGAGGGACTGGCATCGAGTTCAAATGCTGCCGTCTGGATGTTGAGCAGATAGCGCCCGTCGGGCAATGTTTCGGGCGCATAAATCAGTTCGGTAATCGTGCAATCGACGCGGGTAGCCTGCGGGTAGCGCCAGAAAGCGCGGTGAGCCAGCAATTGGCCGCCGTCTTCCTCGCGGTCGACGGAAGGCAGGTCGATCAACAGGTGGCGGATACCGCAATCGACGAGCCAGGCGGCCGCTTCGTGGTGCAGGTAGGGCGGATTGGCGCCCGTGTATTGCAGGCTCTTTTTCCGGTCGTCGTTGGGCAGGGTGCGCAACACGAAAGCCTCGGCCTCGCCGGGTTGCAACAATTCTTCGATCTGGTCGCGAAAGATCACCCGGTCGCCCTCATCGGTGCGGCGGGGGTATACACTCGCCAGCTTGGCGACGCAATGGGTGTCGAGCAGACAATCGCGCAGCACAAACCGCTCCCGGGCGATGTGTCCGACGCATTCCGTGTGCGTTCCGTTGCCGTGCGGGTTGAACCGGACGTTGTAAAAATTGACCGGCCCACCCTCGGCGGTACTGCCGACAAAATCGCCCATGCGGACCGGCGAAAACTCGGGCGCCGGCGCCCAGAAACAGTTCGGGTTGTCGAGGCCGTCGCGCAAAGGCAAGGATAAATCAATCCCTTTGGACAAATCGGCGCTGTATGTTTGCTGGCGAAATTGAAATCGAATGAGCATTTATTTAAAGGGTTGATAAAGTTGATAAGGGTTTATGAGGGTTTATAAAAGGGAGGAGACGCTCTCTGAACCGGTTCCATCATTCATCATTCATCATTTATCATTAAAACAGTCCGTGCTGTTAGAACTTGACTTTTTACAATTCCAGCCCAAGCTGCGGCTCACCCGTGCCGGCGACACCACGCTGGTGCGCGATCCGGTGCGGCGCAAAGATGTGGTGCTCACGCCGGAAGAACTGTTGCGTCAGCTGGTTTTGCACTATTTGCTCGACGTCAAGAACTATCCGCTCAACCGCATCCGGGTGGAGATCGGGCTGAAAGTAAACGGACAACCCCGCCGCGGCGATATTCTGGTGTTCGATCCGGCCCTGAAACCCTGGCTGCTCGTGGAATGCAAGTCGCCAAAAGTCGCGCTCACGGAGGCAACCTTCGGACAGGCGGCCCGCTACAACATGTCGTTACAGGTGCCTTTCCTCGCCATCACCAACGGGCTGGCTACTTTTTGCTGCGCCATGGATTATGCGCAGGGAGGGTATGCCTTTTTGGCGGATTTTCCGTCGATGAAGGATTAAGGTCCAGCCTTTTAAATCGTTCTTCCAACAATTGCTGATAGGCCGATTTAAGGTCGTCGCCAAGAAAGCTGCGGCCAATCATGTCTATCCAGGCTGCGTAAGCGCGTTCCATTTTTCGGAATATGTTTTCCTGTTGTTTCGGTGTTAGTTGGCAGGTAGCAAAGGCCGCGATAAAATCAGTTCTTCTGATCTTTTTCTTTTTCCCATTCAAAGTGAGTGCAAGTTCTTCCGTGTCGTCCGGGTTGACCAGAGCGGTAGCCAGCATGTCATAACCGGGCGTAAGCACGTGTCGGTCGGGAGCAAGGCGGATCAGCGAGAAGTTTTTCAGGTGCATATCCGCATTTCCGGTGAGAAACGAAAAAAGCACCTGTTCGAAAAAATTCACGACATCAAGTCCGGGATTGGCAGCATAGCGCAATATCGCATGGGCAATTTGCTCGTAAGACCCGTTGTATTTATCCTCCGTCAACCGCTCTGTTAATTGACACATGTCTTCCATATGAAGCATGCCGGTTTTGGTACGATCAATCCTTCTGGTAATGTACGCCAAATTCCCGGACTGAAGCCGAATCAAACTGTGTGGAACAACCGCAATTTTGGCGATTTCGGCGAGGTGCATCGTCAAATCCTCCACTTCGGGCAGTTGCAGATAATGCACTGACGGAGGCTTTAAAATATACTCCCCCCAAAGCCCTACTATTGTAAAGCGCCTGGGCTCCGCCAGGCGCCCACTGCTTTCTATACTAAGCGATATTTTGGGCTGTACGCCCGTCAGTGTCACCTGATGCTGAATAACTTGCGTTGCCAACTCCTCCATTTGCCCTTCCACATAAGGCAATTCAGGCGGAATGGCTTGCCCGAACATTTTCTTGCTGCAGGCCGGGTGAAAATCTCCCCCTTCGGGCACCAGCGACTGATAACAAAACAGACACCTGTTCATAAGCCTTCCTCCATATTGACCGGGTAAACACTTACCGCACCAATGCAGTCCTTGCAACAGGCAAGAAGCAGCCCCATTCGGTCACGCGGATTGACTTTCCAATTTTTTTCAGCAATAGCCAATAACCAACCTTCCGGAATCAAACCATCGAAGAACGGAAACAATACCTTGCTTGTGTAAGGAACAGCCCTGACCGGAAGGGTTAAACTGACCGGTTCGGCATCAGGTCGACTTCGATACGCAACGTCGTATTCAAAATGGTAGCCTTGGTCGTCCTGAGTTAGCCAGCCGGCAGTTTTTCCGTGCAGTTTTATTTCAGCTTTTCTCATCGCTCAATTTCACTGGTTTGAATAATCGGCGCCGGTTCAAGATGATGCCCAAACAACCGTAGGACCTGATTCACCTTGTCGAGTCTGAGCGTTGTCTTTCCTTGTTCGAGCTCTCGTACGAATCGCAGACCGACACCAGCCTTTTCGGCCAGTTCGGACTGAGAAAGGCCTGCAAGCCGCCGTTTTTCCTTTACAAAAGTTCGTATCAACATTTTTATACCCTTTCGGGTACAAAAATATACGAATCCAAGCAAAGTATACCCTTACGGGTGTAATAAGTATAAGTCAAATCAAAATTACACCCGATAGGGTATAGTTGGCATTAAGGCTTCACCACCTTCTCTTCCCCCGTCCCTTTCAGTTTTTCATCGAGAAAACGGGTCATCAGCGTATACAGGTGAATTTTGGCATTGCCGCCGCCGATGCCGTGGTTGCGGTTGGGATAGATCATCGTGTCGAACTGTTTGTTGGCGGCGATGAGTTTGTTGGTCATCTCGGCGGTGTGCTGGAAGTGCACATTGTCGTCGGCCAGGCCGTGGATGAGCAGGTAATTGCCTTCGAGCTGGTCGGCGAAATTGGTCGGCGAGTTGTCGGCATAGCCCTGCGGATTTTCTTTTTCGGTGCGCATGTACCGCTCGGTATAGATGCTGTCGTACCATTTCCAGTTGGTCACGGGCGCCACGGCGATGCCCGTTTTAAACACGTCTTTGCCTTTGAGCAGGGAGAGGCTGCTCATGTAGCCGCCGTAGCTCCACCCGAAAATGCCTACGCGTTCGGGGTCGACAAAAGGCAGGGTACCCATGTATTTGGCCGCCTCGATCTGGTCGCGGGTTTCGAGTTGGCCGAGGTTGAGGTAGGTCATTTTTTTAAATTCCTCGCCGCGCCCGCCGGTGCCCCGGTTGTCGACGCAGGCCACCACGTAGCCTTTCTGCGCGAGCATCTGGAACCACCAGTAGTTGTTGCCTTTCCATTGGTCGAGCACTTGCTGACTGCCGGGCCCGCCGTACACAAACATCAGCACGGGCAGTTTTTGTCCGGCGTATTGCGGCCCCTGCGGTTTGACCATAAAGCCGTTGAGGAGCACGTTTTCGGAGGTTTTAAAGTCGAAAAACTCTACCGGCGCCACCCCGCGGTCGGTTTGCAGGTCGCGCACGGGCTGGTTTTGCTCCAGTTGGCGCACCACCTTGCCCGAGCGGTCGCACACGGCGTACTGCGGCGGGGTATTGATGGTGGAATAGGTATTGACGAAGTAGTCGAAGGTGCTGCTGAACTGTGCCGTGTGCATGCCTTTTTCCCTGGTCAGTTTTTTCATGCCCTTGCCGTTCAGTTTGACCGAGTACAACTCCCGCTGCATGGGGTTTTTGGCCGCGGCCTGGAAAAACACCTGTCCTTTTTTCTCGTCGACGCCGTACAGGCCGGTTACTTCCCAGTTGCCCTTGGTCAGGGCCGCTACTTCCTTGCCGCTCATGTCGTAGCGGTAAAGATGGTTGTAGCCGCTTTTTTCGCTTTGCCAGATAAAGCCGGAGCCGTCGGACAGGAAGTTGACGTCGTGGAGGTCGAGGTAGTATTTGTTGGTTTCGTCGAGCAGCAGGCTGGTTTGGCCCGTGGCAGGGTCGGCGAGCAGGAGTTTGAGGTGGTTTTGGTGGCGGTTCATCCAGGTGAGGCAAAGGCCGCTCCGGGCGCCGGGGGGCGTCCAGGCGATGCGGGGCAGGTAGTCGTCGAGACCCGGGTCGCGGGGCAGATCGACGGCCGTTTTGCGGGCCGAAGCGAGCTCGTAAATCCAGGCGGTCACGACGGCATTTTTTTCGCCCACTTTCGGGTATTTGAACGTCACTTCTTCGGGGTACATGCCGCCCCGGTACATTTCCATGGTCATTTCGGGCACTTCGGTTTCGTCGAAGCGGAGAAAGGCCAGGCGAGCGCCGTCGGGGCTCCATTCAAATGCGCGCACGAGTTCGAACTCCTCTTCGTACACCCAGTCGGAAGCGCCGTTGATGATGGCGTTGGTCTTGCCGTCGGTGGTGACGCGGGTTACCTTTCCGGAAGCCAGATCCTTGTAATACAGGTCGTTTTCAACCACGAAAGCCACCTTCGATCCGTCGGGAGAGAAATGGGCATAGCGTTGTTTGGCGCCCTCGAACAGCCGGGTGAGTTGCCGGCTTTTTTGGTCAAAAACAAAAAACTGCGATTTTGAACTCCAGCGGTAAATCGGCTCCGTGGCGGTGGTGAGCAGGATGCGCGATTCGTCGGCGCTGAACGTGTAGCCGTCGAAGGCGCCGTTCCAGTCTTTGGCGTCGGTTTTTACCGTGGAGGCGTCGAAGATGAGCCCCGATTTTTCACCCGTGCGCAGATCGTACTGCTCGATGGTGGCGCCGGCCAGGCGGGTGTAATGCACCCCGTCGTTTTGAAAATTGAAACCCGGCACGCCTTTGGTGGCGAAAGCGCCGTTTTGCCAGATGTCTTCCAGCGTGATCGGCGTTTGGGCAAACAGGCAATACAAAGGGGCCAGCAGAAGCAGCAGGCTGAGTCGAATGCGCATGGTGGGTGGGTTTATGTACAAATCAGGTAGTTTTATTTTCGGGTAAAAATAAAACGCGCCGGGGCGGAATACCGCCCCGGCGCGTCAGATTTCCGGCCAATGCGCGCCTTTCGGCGCCAAACAGCCTGTTCAGAGCGTGTTCAAATTTCAGTTGCCGGGCTGCAAACGGCCTGCAACCGAAATTTGAACATGCTTTCAGGCCGCGTACCAATTGATCCGCCGCGAGAAATACATCACCGCCGCCAGGGTGGCGAACAGCCCCAGACTGCCGATCAGCAGGGCGTAATCCTGCAACTGCAGGGTGACGAACAGGAAGGCGTACAGCAGCGCCAGGGTGCCGCCCACCAGCATGGCCATACGGCCCGACTGGAACAGGGCGCGGGCATACAGGCCGTTGAGGGCAATCGTCATGGCCGCGGCGATGAAGTAAGCCACGTTGAAATGCAGATGTTCGGAGATCGACACCAGCAAGGTGTAAAAGATCACCAGCCCCAGCCCGATCAGGGCGTACTGGAACGGGTGAACGCGGCGCGACTGGCTCATTTCGAGGAAAAACACCACCAGAAACGTAAGGCTGATGAACAGAATGGCGTATTTCACCGAACGCATCGACTTTTGGTAGTTGTCGATCGGAAGCAAAAACTCGACCCCGAACGTACTTTCCGCAAATGAATATTCCTGATCGCTGATCCACGATTGCGGGTAGTTGCGGTTGAGGTTCAGCACTTTCCACTGGGCGCTGAAGCCCTGGGCGCTGATGTTTTTTTCGTCGGGTAAAAAGGCGCCCGTAAAGCTCGGATCGGGCCAGGGGGAATCCATTTTGACTGAGGTGATCTTGCCGACCGGGGTGATGAACAACGAGCCGGAGCCTTTAAGCGACACATTGACGCTGAACGTGTAGCGCTCGTTTTCAGCCGTCACAGGCACCGGAGCATGAATGCCGCTGGCCGCCACGCCCGGGTGGGGCAAACCGGGCTCGAACACGCTATCCTGCCCGTTCCAGCGCAGCGTGACCTGGTCCTGCAAGCCGCGCAGGTCGGGGATACCCAGTTCTATCTTGGCCTTGTCCCAGAAAATGGTCGCCCCGCTGGGTACCAGATTGTCTACGACAGGCCGGGAAAATGCACCTTCAAAGGTCAATTTACTGCTGTACAGCACCACTTCATAAATGCCCCGGTAACGTTTTTCGGGGTTTACCGTGCTCTCCACCCGCAATTCGTCGGGGAGAAAATAAGCGAATTTGGTTTCGCGGGACAACTCTTTGCCCTCGTCGTTGCGGCTGATTACCTCGTAGGGAACCACCAGCACCGGGCCGGTAAGCGTTTGTTGCTGCCCCCATTTGCCGCTCACTTCATTGACGGCTTCCATCTGCCGGCCTTCGCGCTCGCGAATGAGGTCGGAAACCATGACGGCCGGAATGAGCAGCAAAAGAACCAGGAAGAAAATCACGATGCCTTTGAGCGTGGCGCTCTGGCGCTGCCAAAAGTTGGGTTCTGGCTGAGGCTGGGGCGGAATGGGAGGAAAATTGACTTCTGGTGACATGTGTTGAATTTAGATGTTGAAAAAGCACTTTGCACAACAAAGTTATTTGTCATTTTCCAAAACAAGCAAGTTTCTGCGGGATATTTTTTTTCGGTTATGGAAAAATTGTTTTTTATAACCCTGTAAGTCAAATCATTAGAATTTGAGTCCTGCCCCTCTTGCGACCAAACACAGCCTTGCTTCTGACCGGCATCATTGCGCCCCGGCGACGGGCCATGCAGTTTTGTTCAAAATTCAAAACCATGCAAAAAATCGCTTTTTACCACAAAATGCTCCTGTTGGGTGTTTTGGTCGCATTGGCCTGTACCCTCGTGGCGCAGGAGGCGGCCAAACGGCCTCTGGTCGTGTCGGTGTTCAACAACGGCACCCAGCTGCCGGGCAGCGGGAAACTCGGCGTTTTCACCTTGCCGGTACACCCCGGCTTTTCGGTGGGCACCGAATTTCGCTACAACAAACACCCCAAAAACATCTGGTTTCAGACGGCCCGGCTCGGCTTGTTTTATCACCAGTATTCCCAAACCGCCATTCAGCTGTACTCCGAAGCCGGTTATCGCCGCATGATCTGGCGCGGTACGGCGGCCGAATTGCGACTGGGCGGCGGCTACCTGCATTCCATACCGGCCACCGAGGTGTTTACCCTGAAAGATGGTACTTACCAGCGCACCCTGCGCTTCGGCCGGCCGCAGGCCATGGCCGGCGCCACTTTGGGGCTGAGTTATACGTTGCAGGGCGGCAAACCCTGGCGGTTTTTCCTCGACTACCAGTTTTACCTGCAAATGCCTTTTGCCAAACAATACGTGCCGCTGGTGCCCAACACGGCCCTTCACGTGGGTGTGGCCGCACCCATTCTCCCGTTTTAACCCTTCAACACCCCTGTTATGAAAAAGATACTCCTTCTCACGGCGCTGTTGACCCTTTTGCTGCCCTTCAATTGCCGCAAAGCCGATATCGGTCATACGACCGATTGCAGTTTCACGCCTTCGCCCGCGCACCCCAAATCAGCCGCGTACCAGGCGGTGCTCGACGAGTACGTGGCCAAAGGGCTGCCGGGCATTTCCCTGCTGATTCGCGACAACCACGGCTTGTGGGTGGGCAGCGCGGGCAAAGCCGACATTGGTAAAAACATCGGCATGAATCCCTGTACGATCTCAAAAGCCTGCAGCATCACCAAAACCTTCATCGGCGCCCTCACCCTCAAACTGGTGGAACAGGGCAAATTCGGGCTCGACGACCCGGTTGCCCAATGGGTGCCCGCCGAAGTGAGCGACAAGGTGAAAAACGTGCGCGAAAGCACCGTCCGCATGTTGCTCAACCACACTTCCGGCATCGCCGAAGTCATTGAGGACCAGTCGTTTTACCTGGCCATTCTCAACGAGCCCGACCGCAAATGGAAGCCCGACGAATTGATCCGGTTTGTGTACGGCAACGAACCCATGTTTGCCCCGGGCACGGATGTCGACTACTCGAACACCAACTTCCTGCTCCTGGCCATGATCATCGAAGCCGCCACCGGACAAGACCACGCCCAACTGCTGCGCCGGGAGATCATCGAACCGCTGAACCTGCACAACACCTTTTATTATTGGCACGACCCGCTGCCCGACAACACGGCCCAGGGTTATTTCGATCTGTACAACAACGGCACCATTCTCAACGTAACCAACTACAACACCGGCAGCGGCAACGGTTACGGCGGCCTGTATTCCAATGTGTACGACCTGCAAACTTTCATAGAAGCCCTCGTGCGCGATAAAACGGTGCTCAGCCCCCAAAGTCTGGCCCAGATGCAAACCCTCACCGACTCCGTGGAGGGCAGCAGCCGCCGCAACGGACTGGGTATCATTCAGGATTTCTTCGGGCGCGACAAACCCGATGAATGGGCCTGGGGCCACCGGGGCCGCGACCTGGGGTACACCGCCGACATGGACTGGTTTCCCAATCAGGACTACACCATGATCTATTTTGTCAACTACGGCACCGATGCGAAAAGCGAACTCCGGCAGACGTTCTACGATTTCCGCACCGCGATTGTGGATGCTTTGATGGCGCCTTAGGGTTTACCTTTGCGCCCCGATATGACGTCACAGGCCCACTTTACCCGTTTGCTCGAACTTCTTCACAAAGAACGGGAGGAAGATTTGAACCAGTTTTTACAACTCGTACGGGAGCGCCCGCTCGGCGAACGCGTGGCCCAGGGCTTCGCCTGGCACCCGGTAAAGGTGCTGCAAACGGGTTTTGCCTTGGGGGAAAAAGTCTTTCTCGTGGTGGAGCGCAGCACACGGCTCAACGAGCCCCACCAGCTCCGCGCCGGCCAGACGGTCAACCTTTTTACCTCCCGCGAGCACGTTGCGCAGCCCGAAAAACAGGGCGTCATCAACTACGTGGAGCGCAACCGGATGAAAATTATCCTCAACGCCCGCGACCTGCCCGAATGGCTCGACCTGGGTCCGCTGGGTGTGGAAATGTTGTTCGACGACCGGAGCTTCTCCGAAATGGAAAAAGCCTTGCAAAAGGTCGTCAAAGCCAAAGGAGACCGGCTGGCAGAACTGCGGGAAGTAATGACGGGCAACGGAAAAAATGCCTCATGGCGCGAATCCGACCCGTCTTCGGCAGCAGAAGGCGACGGCGCCCCGCTCGATTCGGTAGCGCTCAATCCCTCGCAGCAAGCTGCCGTACACGCCATTGTCAATTGCCGCGACGTGGCCGTCATCCACGGTCCGCCGGGCACGGGCAAAACCACAACGCTCGTGGCCGCCATCCGCGAAATGTGCCGCCGGGAGAACACGGTGCTGGTGACCGCCCCGAGCAATACCGCCGCCGACCTGCTCACCGAACGCCTGGCTGCCACCGGGCTCAACGTCGTACGGATCGGCAACCTCAGCAGGGTCGACGAATCGGTACTGGGACACACCCTCGACGCCATTCTGGCCGCCCACCCGGAAAGCCGCAACATTAAAAAGGTAAAAATCCAGGCAGCAGAATACCGGCGGCAGGCACGGCGCTTCAAACGCAGTTTCAACGCCGACGACCGCCGCGAACGCGAGCACCTCAAACAACAGGCCCGCGAACTCGAAGCCTGGGCCAACACCCTTGAAGACCGCCTCGTCGAACAGGTGCTCGACGGCGCACAGGCCATTACCTGCACTCTCGTGGGCGCCGCGCACCCGGTGCTCGAAAAACGCCATTTCCGCAGCTGTGTGATCGACGAAGCGGCCCAGGCGCTCGAACCTGCCGCCTGGATACCGATCGCCAAATGCAGCCGCGTGATTCTGGCCGGCGACCCCTATCAGCTTCCGCCCACCGTCAAAAGCCAGGAGGCCGCAAGGGGAGGGCTGTCGAATACCCTGATCGAGCGCTGCCTCGACGTATTGCCGCAGGCCGTTCATTTGCTGAATGTGCAATACCGCATGCACCGGGCGATCATGCACTTTTCCAACGAGTACTTCTACGGCGGCGCCCTGCAGGCCCACGAAACCGTCGGCGACCGGCGTTTGCTGAGCCTCGATGCCGGCGGCGAAACCCTCACCGTTTTCGAACCGGTCGTTTTCGTCGATACCGCCGGCGCCGGTTTTGAAGAAAAACTCAACGAGTCGGTCAAAGGCAACCAAAGCCGGGCCGTCAGCCGCTACAACCCCGAAGAAGCCCTGCTGCTGCGGGAGCATTTGCTGCAATTGCTCGAAAAATTCCCCGAAGGCCGGAATCCCTCGATCGGACTGCTCTCGCCCTACCGCGAACAGGTCAATTACCTGGAAGACATGGTACGGGAAGACCCCGTACTTGCGCCCCTGCTCCTGCCCGGCGGCGGACTGAATATCAATACCATCGACGGATTTCAGGGGCAGGAGCGCGACGTGATTTATATCAGTTTGGTGCGGTCGAATGCCCGGCACGACATTGGTTTCTTGTCGGATTACCGCCGCATGAACGTGGCCATGACCCGCGCCCGGATGCTGCTCGTGGTCGTGGGCGATTCAGCCACCATCGGGCAAAACCGGTTTTACCAGGCGTTTCTCGACTATTGCGCCGAGCACGGGCGCTACCAGACGGCCTGGGAGTATATGCGTTAATTGTGAAACAACCGGATGTCGTCAGCAGTGTAATACACGTGATCCATCCGCAAAAACGGCCGCTCGCCCCGGGTCCATTCCACAGCGCCGACTTTACCCTTTTCATCAAAAATCCTGTGCTCCTCGATGCGGCCCCAGGCCTGGGTGTCGATTTGCCGGCCGACGATCTTTCCCTCGCTGTCGTACTGAAAACGAACCGTCTCGCGCAGGCCGGCTTTTTCCGGGTAGTTGAGCCGGATTTCAATACGGTCTGCCAAACCATCAGGTTTCAGGTGGAGGCGGTATTTGCGCTGCGGTCTGGGGGCGGCAGGCACGGAATACCAATTGCTCACCCTCAGCCCATCGTGCCCGTCGGTATAACGCAATCGGGCTTTCAGGGCTTCGGAAGCGATCAGATCGGCGTCGTACAGGCGCCAGAGATCCAGCCAGGTGCCGCCGGAGGGCAGCCAGATGGTCGGCGCAGCGTATTGAACCGAGCCGGTTGCCGCGGTTTGCCAGCCGGTGTCGACCCATTGCAGGAGGCGCATCTCGCGGACGTAATCGGCCAGGTAGTCCACGTTATCGGTGTATTTGATGGCCAGGGCGCTCAGGTCCTGCCATTCCCAGGTCGTAGAGGAAGAACTGGTGCTCACGCCGTTGGAGTCGACGGTTGTGGTGGTCGATACGTCGGTTTGGGCGTACACGTTTTTGCCCAGCACCAGAATGGCGTCGGCGCCTTCGCGCTGGGCCTGATCGGCCAGTTCTTTGACGATATTGGTGGTCGGGTATCCGGCGCTGCGTTTGGCCGATAAAACCTTGATTTTGACGTAGGGGCGGCTGGGCGGCGCTTCACCGGGAAAGATGATCTGAACCGGGCGGTTGTGCGGCGGGGTGGGCAACGCCGAAAGGCGAAGTTCGGGCACCGGCTGGAGGGCTGGCAGCAAGCCCAGGCACCCGGTCAGCAGCGGCGCGAAGCCGAGCAGAAAAAGCGGGAAGATTTTCATGACAGGTCTTTTTCAGCGAAGTTCAAGCGGCGGGGCAGACTTGTCAAGGCGGGCCTGTTTTTTTAGTAAAAATTTTAACTTTTAACATTTTTCGGCAAAAAAGCGACGCAGCCTTAACACAGTAATTCAACGTTTTGTGCGGAAGAACGCTTTCATCAGCATGGCGCAGTCGTTTTCCAATACCCCGGCTTCGAGGCGGGTTTTGGGATGCAGCAGCGTTTGTCCGCCGTACAAACTGAACCCGCGTTTTTCGTCGGAAGCCCCGTATACGATACGCCCGATTTGCGCCCAGGCCAGGGCGCCGGCGCACATTACGCAGGGTTCGAGCGTCACGAAAAGGGTACAATCGGGCAGGTATTTGCTGCCCAGATAATTGGAGGCCGCGGTCAGGGCCAGAATCTCGGCGTGAGCCGTCACGTCGGTCAGTTGTTCGGTCTGGTTGTGGGCCCGGGCAATGATCCGGTTGTCGCACACGATCACGGCCCCGACCGGCACTTCCCCTGCTTCGTACGCCGTTTTGGCCTGCACGAGGGCTTGCTGCATGAAGTAAGTGTCGGAAAAAACAGAAAGCATGCTGCGAAGGTATTGGCTTTTATCTTTTCTTCGCGGTTGTGCAATTACCCTGAAAACTGTTGAAAGGTCATGTCATCCATTTAACTGTATCCCCCTTGTCCCGTCCAATCTCCATGCGTCACAAATGCCTCTTTTTTTTGCTGTGCTTTTTTTTGCCCTTTTTTCGCGGGCAGGCGCAGGATTTTTTCGATCTGAATACCATTTCTGAAATCCGGATTCAATTTAACCAAAGCAACTGG
>JADZFP010000627.1 GCA_020849825.1 Saprospiraceae bacterium | reverse complement strand
AGTGATGATCCCGGCAGGACAGTCGAAAGAAATCCGGTTTACCATCACCGACCAGGAATTGAGTTTTTACCGGCGCGACATGAGTTTTGGCTCCGAGCCGGGCGATTTCGACCTGATGATAGGCGGCAACTCTGCTGAATTAAAATCGGTAAGGGTGACGATGACCGAATAAGCGTGCGTCAGCGACAACATTGAACCGCTAAAATTTAAAATAAAACCGTTTTCATATGAAGCACTTATTATCAATTCTGGCCAGAAAACGCATGTTTTTGAGTGCACTGGCTTTATTGCTGACGGGTCTTGTCAGCGCCCAGGTGCGCATCAGCGGCACGGTGACCGATGCCGAAACCGGTGAAGCCCTGATCGGCGCCAGCGTACGCGTACAAGGCACGACAAACGGCGCAATCACCGACTTCAATGGCGCATTCAGCCTCAGTTTGCCCGACGCCGGCGCTACGCTGGTCGTCAGCTACACCGGTTACGCCGACCAGACGGTACCCCTTGCCGGCCAAACGACGCTCAACATCGCCATGGCGCCCAACGCCCTGATCGAGGAAATCGTCGTCGTCGGCTATGGCGTGCAGAAGAAAAGCGACCTGACCGGCTCAGTCGGCACCGTCAAATCCAAAGACATCGAGCGGATTCCCACCGCGTCTGTCGATCAGGCCTTGCAAGGCAAGATCGCAGGGGTGTACGTGACGCCCGCCAGCGGCGAACCCGGCGCCGGCGGCACCGTGCGCATCAGGGGGACCGGCACGCTCAACGATGCCAACCCGCTGTACGTGGTCGACGGGATGCTGCTCGACAACGCCTCTTTCGTTAACCCGCAGGACGTGCAATCGATCGAAGTGCTCAAAGACGCTTCCGCCACCGCCATGTACGGCAACCGCGGCGCCAACGGCGTAATCATCATTACGACCAAAAAAGGCAGCAAAGACCGCAAGGCCGTGTTCAATCTGAATACATCCTATGGCATTCAGCAAATCGACCGCTACCTGCCACTGTCCAATGCCGCTCAATTTGCCCAGTTGTACACCGAATCCACGGGCGACACAACCCGCTTCCCTGACCCGGCTGCGCTGGGCGAAGGGACGAACTGGCAGGACGTCATTTTCCGCGATGCACCGATGGCCAATGTGCAACTGAGCGTAAACGGCAGCTGGAAAAAACTCCAGTACAACCTGTCTGGCAACTATTTTAATCAGCAGGGCATTGTTGAAGAAACCGGTTTTGATCGCTACACCGGTCGTTTCAACGGCGAATACCCGGTTTTGAAAAACCTGCGTGTCGGCACCAATCTCGCTTACTCCACCAGCCTGAACAACAGCGTGGGCGGCGGCGTGATTGGCTCGGCTTACCGGATACCGCCTGTTTTTTCGGTGCGCGACAGTACCGGCGACTTCACCGATCCCACCAGTTTCGGACAGGCACTGGGCAACCCGGCAGCGGATCTTTTTTATAAAAATGACCAGCACCAGCGTCGCAACCGCTGGGTAGGCACCGTCTACGGCGATTACAATTTCGCCAAATACTTCACCTTCAGGAGCAATTTCGGCTTCGACCGCCGCAACGAGCGCGAATACTACTTCGAGCCGGCTTTTGAAGTCTCTACCTCGCAACGCAACGAAATACCGCGCACCAGCCGCGACAGCATTACGATTCGCAACTGGCTCTGGGAAAACACCCTGACCTACGACCGCGAATTCGACAAGTTGTACCTCAATGTACTGGCCGGCCAGACCGCCCAGGAAAACCGCTTCAAACGCCGCAACACGATCGACAACGTGCTCCAGCCCAACGGCGAACGGATTACGGAATGGGCCATGATGAGCTTCCTCTTCCGCACCAACGCCACCTTTTACGACCGCTATCTGGTCACGGCTTCGTTGCGCGCCGACGGCTCTTCCCGCTTCGCCAAAGGCAACCGCTGGGGTTATTTCCCCTCCGCAGCCGTAGGCTGGAACGTGGCACAGGAGCCCTTTATGGCCAACCAGAAAATCTTCGACCGGCTGAAACTGCGCGCCTCCTGGGGTATCGTCGGCAACGATAAAACCTCCGAATATCCTTCGCTCGGCGTGATAACCGACGAATTGTACAGTTCTTTCAACGATACCGTGCAATCCGGCGCCACACTCATCAATTATTCGAACGCCGGCGTCACCTGGGAAACCGCCCGCCAGACCGACGTAGGCCTGGAACTTGCCGTACTCAACGGCCGCCTGACGGTGGAAGCCGACTGGTACAACCGATTCACGTTCGACATTCTGGCCGATTTGCCGATCCCCGAATACGTCGGCTCGCAGGCTACCCCGGTGGTCAACTCCGCCCAGGTGCGCAACCGCGGCTGGGATTTCACGGTCAACTGGCGCGAAACCAAAGGCAAAGTGTCGTACAACCTCGGCTTTATCCTGTCTACCGTCGACAATGAAGTCATGAACCTGAACCAGGCCAAATCCGAAATCCTGGCAGCCGACCTCGGTCAGGGCTTCGCCACCCGCACCGTGGTGGGGCAACCGATTGGCGGCTTTTATGGTTATAAAGTCGAAGGCGTGTTTCAAAACGAAGACGAGATTGAAAAATATCCCACCTTCGGCGACGAACAACCGGGCGACTTCCGCTACGCCGACATCAACGGCGACTCGATTTTGAGCAGCGAAGACCGTACCTATCTGGGCAGCCCGATCCCGACCCTGACTTACGGGTTCTCGGCCGGTATCGAAGCGTATGGGTTCGACTTCAACATCGACTTTTTCGGCGTAAGCGGCAACAAAGTGCTGAACGCCAAGGCGATTCAAACCCGTTTTGCCGTCAACAACTGGGAACAGGTATTCTACGATGACCGCTGGACGGGCGAAGGCACCAGCAATACCGTTGCCTCGATGGATCAGGAGCGCTTCAAACACAATACCCGTGTTTCGGACCACTGGATCGAAGACGGATCGTTCCTGCGCCTGCGCAGCATTATGCTGGGATACACTTTCCCCAAAAACTGGTTGTCGGGTATTGGCGTTTCCCGTGCTCGGCTTTACGCCAGTGGCACCAACCTCTGGACCCGCCAGGAATATTCCGGCTGGTCGCCCGAATTTCCGGGCAGCAGCCCCTATGCCGTGGGCATCGACTTTTTGAATTATCCGATGAGCAAAACCTATTTGTTTGGTCTGGATGTTACGTTTTGAGATTAACAGGTTGAAACCATCATTTTTCTTTAAAAGAAATTGATTGTCAATATGAAAAGTAAAATTCTCCTTTCCGCCGTCCTGATCCTGCTGACCGCCAATGCCTGCCAGAAGGATTTTCTCGACCGCCAACCGCCGGGCGAACTGACGTTCGACAAATTTTTCCAAACACCCGAACAGGCCATCGAAGCCACCAATGCTGTGTACGAGCAATTCCGCTCGTTCGACTGCATCGCGCTCGGTTATCTGGGCGTCACCGACATTATCAGCGATGATGCCGACAAGGGTTCTATCCCCGACGACCAGCCGCCGCTGGCCGATATCGACAATTTTGCCTTCGATGCGTCCAACAATTATTTCAGCGCCGTGTATCGCGGCTACTACCGCGCCATCGCACGCGCCAACCTGGCCATCGAAAACGTGCCCAAGGTCGACATGGACCCTACACTGCGCGATCGTCTCGTGGGGGAAAGCAAGTTCTTACGCGCCTACAGTTATTTCCTGCTGGTACAATGGTTTGGCAAACTGCCGGTCATCACCAAAACCCTACAGTCTGACGAATACTACGCGCAAACCCGCCAGCCGGTCAGCGACGTATACGCCCAGATCGAACAGGATTTGAAAGACGCCATCAACGTACTGCCGCATAAAGAGGAATACCCTGCACAAGACAAGGGCAGGGTAACCAAAGCCGCGGCTCAGGCGCTGCTGGCCAAATTGTACATGCTGGAAAAAGACTACGCACAGGCCGAAATCCTGTGTCTCGATATTATCAACTCGGGCCGTTACGACCTGATGCCCAAATACAGCGACGTATTTACACAGGCCGGCGAAAACGGCATCGAATCGATTTTTGAAATCCAGGCGGTGGCTTTGCCCACGCAACAATCGGCAGGCCCCGGTTCTTCGCCCTACAACATGGTGCAGGGCGTTCGCGGCGTACCCAACCTTGGCTGGGGCTTTAATCGCCCCTCCGACAACCTGATCGCCTCGTACGAAAACAGTCTCGATCCGCGCCGCAAGGCAACGATCATCTACGAAGGCGACCAATTGCCCGATGGCACGGTTGTGCAGCCCAACCCGCAGATTTTCCAGCCGCGCTACAACAAAAAAGCCTGGGTGCCTTCACACCCCGGTTTGCAGGACAACGGCCCCGGCAACATCCGTGTGATTCGCTACGCCGACATCCTGCTTTTGGCAGCCGAAGCCCTCAACGAAAACAACAAGGCAGCCGAGGCACTGCCCTACCTCAACAAAGTGCGCAAGCGTGCCCGCGATTCCAGTCCGGTACCGCTGCCGGGTTTGTTGCCCGACGTGACCATCACCGACCAGACCCAACTCCGCGAACGCATTTACCGCGAACGACGCGTTGAACTGGCCATGGAGCAACAACGCTGGTTCGACCTGCTCCGCTGGGGCCGCGCCGCTACCGCCATGCAGGCGGCCGGAAAGGTGAATTTTACCCCCGGAAAGCACGAATTGCTTCCTATCCCGCAAACGGAAGTGGACCTGACCGATGGCCGACTGGAACAGAATCCGTTTTATAATTGAAAAAGGGGTTGATGAGGGTTTATGAGACCAAGTCTGATGGAGCGGAGGATAACCCGAATGTTTCACACAGGGAAATGGTCTCATAAATAAGCAGATAAAGTTTCACGCAAAGAGGCTGTCTCACAAGTCGGGACGGCCTCTTTGCTGCTTTGTGTGAAATCATATTTTTTACAATACGGATAAGGCTTAATCCGTCCTGCCCCACTTCACCCAGACCGACACACTCGTCAGGGCAGCCGCCAACAGTAAAAACAGCAATACATCGGGGCTTTGCAAGGGTTGCGGCAATCTGCCGGCCCAGCATGCTGCCAGCCAGGCGAGGCCGCCGGTTATGGAGAGTACAAGGCTCGTAATCAGTGCGCCTTGCCAGTTTTTAGCAGCCGGGAGGAGTAACACAACGAGCAACCCGGCAGTTTGAATCGTTATCCAGGCTATACCCCAGTCCAGCGCAAATCCGGTCAGTAGAATAACCACGACCCAAAGCGCCAAACCTACCGGTCGAGGGTAGCGGGAGAGTACCAGCGGGAGCCCGGCCAAAGGCAACATGAGTGGCGCGGCGGCGGCAAATTGCTGGGTAAGATTGACCAACAATACGGCGCTCAGCGACAAGGCCGGCAGCAACCACAATTTTTCTTTAAAGTCAAAAACCTCCGGTGCACGCTGCCAAAGGGCCATAAAGAATGCACCGAACAGCAAAAGAGACAGGATGAAATAAGCCGCGAGTTTCTGCCAGCCGCCGGGTTGTTCGTAACGGCGCGCCAGTGAGTCGAGTTTTTGGGCAGCCTCCGGGGTAATCAGGTCATTGTGCGACACGATGACCTCGCCTTTTCGCACTACGATCCCCGTACTGAGCACCGATGCGCGTTTTTGCCGCAACGCCGCGCGCGTAAGCGAATCGGAAAAGGTAAGATTGGGATACAGCGTTTTTTCGAGCAAAGGCAACAGCATCTCCGGCTGCCGGAGCTGGCTGTATGGGAGTGAATCGCTCAGCACGTCGCGGGCTTTTTCCAGGGTAAGCAAGTCGGCCAGTTTGGTCTGGCGAATGTCGTTGCCCTCGACAACGTACACGTAACGTCCGGCTTGTTCCCGTAAAAAGACTTCGGTTTCGGGCGCAACGATGCCCCTGGCATAAATATCATCCAGCAATCGGGCGCCGTACGCCTCATACGCCCCCGGGTTGGCCACCAGATCGGCGAATTGCGGATCGTGCCGACTTACGCGGGTTTGTTCGGTGAGTAATTCCGCCAGTTTCTGTTTGCCGTCCCGGGGCGATGCCGGGTTAGCCAGCAGATACGGTCCATGCTCCGAGGCAACCTTGTCGAGATCATTTTTTCGCTGTTCTTCCGGATACAACACCTCAAAATCGAAAGGTGCGGTGAGCGTTCGGTACGACCAGGGCAGCCCAACTGCATACCGGTAGGCAAAAGGCGCCTGTTGGGGCAACAGAAAAGTCGCCAGCAAGGCTGAAACTATTGTCAGCAACCAGGGAGATCGAAACGGGATCGCGGCGACTCCCGAGGTTACCGGATGAAAATCGGGCAGTATGTTTTTCACCAGTGCAAACGGGATAAACTATGTTTTTCTCGGTTTCCAGATCACCTCATCGGCATCGAGCTGGTGGGCCAAATGACGCGACAGCACAAAGAAATAATCTGAAAGGCGGTTCAAATACTGAATCGCCAGCGTATCGACGGGCGAGCGGCGACTCAGCGCCACCACCAGACGTTCGGCCCGGCGGCACACCGTGCGACAAACATGACAGACAGAAACAGAAAGATGTCCGCCTGGCAGGATGAAGTTTTTGAGCGGAGGAAGCACAGCATCCATGGCGTCAATTTCCGATTCCAGCAATTGAACATCCTCCGACTTAAAATCGGGGGGTGTCGGATTTTTAGCCGGATCGGAGGCAAGATGCGCCCCCAGGGAAAACAGCCTGTTTTGTATTTCGGCCAATATTTCGCGAAGGTGTTCATCGTTTTGCGTATCGCGCAACATTCCGATGAAGGCATTGAGTTCGTCGACCGTGCCATACGCATCCACACGCAGATGGCTTTTGGGGACTCGCCGTCCGCCAAAAAGCGCTGTATCGCCTTTGTCGCCCGTTTTGGTGTAGATCCGAAAAGCCATTTGAAGGACTGGTTATTTTGTCAATGCTTGATTTTTACAAATTCATATCCGCCTTTTGTCGCCCCCCAAACCTGTTCGCCTTTGTCGTTGAATCCCTGATCCCAGCTCAGCAATTTTTCAGCGGTGATTGTGACTTTGGAAGTGGCGTATTTGGCGCCGCGAATGTTGCTGTCGCAATCGCCGCTGCGCGTTTCGCCTGAAAATTCGGTCTTGTTTTTCTTCACCAAATAAACTGTGCAGCCGTCTCGCAAAGAGAGATCTGCCGGGTTCAAAGCGTCGAACAGGGCCACGTTATTGTAAGCCCCCACCCATTTTCCGGGTTCAGGAAGGGTGTAAACAATACTTTTAAAGCCCTCGCCGTCGCGCTCCACTTTGTAAATACGCTGTCGGTAAGGTTTGTTTTCGGCCGAGGCCATCGCCTGTTCGACGTAGAGCCAGTGATTAGCGGCATCGTGTAGCCAAATGGGCCGGATGTGCAGGCGGATGTCGTAATAATCCGAATCCCGCTGACTTTGCGCCAGGCTGCTAAAATCGCCGCTCATCCATTCGACCAGTTGCGTCAGTTCACTGCCGCTGGCATTTGTTTTGCGAGGGCCCGAACAAGCGGTTAGCAGTACAAGAGCGACTCCGGAAACGATCGCCAGCCGCATCATTGTTTGGGCTTTTGAGCAGGTTGCGGCTGAGGCGGCGCCGGTTTGTTGGGAGCCGCGGCATCTTTGGGTGGCGCAGGCACAGTCGGGCTAATCTGCGACGGATTGGCGGCCGGTGCAGCCGTCGAATCGGCCGGGGGCGCAGCGGGTCCGTTTACCGCCTCTTTACCTTTGTTCAGTCCGGAACCGACGGCAATAGAGTCGGGGACGACCGGCAGCGGTTTGCCATTCAGCGCGGCCCATACATCGGGCGCCCATTCCTGGAGGGGTTTCTGAAGTTCCGTTTTTTTCGTTCTGCCCTGCGCCAGCACGAGGCGTTCGGACAGCAACTTGCGAAGATTGGGTTTGAGCGTCTGAATCACCCGGGCGACCTGGAAATCACCGGCAACGGGGATTAATTCCAGACAACTTACGCCGTGCCCCAGGGCGTCGGAGCCGTCGACAATACTGTGAAATTCAAAGAATTGCTGGATGGCTTTAAAATCGCCGGTCGCGGCTTTGGCCAGTATTTCGTTGTATTTGAAGTCGGCCCATTCGGCCGTTTTGAGGGTCGCAGGCGAAACTTCAATGTCCAGCGGTTTGGCGCCGGCGCTTTCTGTGTTCTGACAACCTACTTCCATCATCGGGACGATCAACAACATCAGCATCGAGGCTAAGAACGCATTTTTCATGGGAAATACATGTTTTGGTTAAATAAACGCCGCAAAGTTGGGCATTTCAAGGCAAATATTCCTCAGCCTTACACATGGGTGGCTTTTTTTCTTGCGAAGGTATTCCCTACTTTTGCGCCGCTTTAATAATGACTCATTTCCTAAATCAAATTCCAAAGCATGGGACGCGCGTTTGAATTCCGGAAGGAACGCAAGTTTAAACGTTGGGCCGGCATGGCCAAAACATTTACCCGCATCGGGCGTGAAATCGCTCTCGCTGTGACAGCAGGTGGCGAAAACCCCGATTACAACCCGCGGCTCCGGGTGGCAGTGCAAAACGCCAAAGCGGCAAACATGCCCAAATCCAACGTCGAAAACGCTATCAAAAAAGCCGCAGGTAAAGATGCGGAAAACTACCAGGAGGTCGTCTACGAAGGCTACGGCCCGCATGGCGTCGCAGTATTGGTAGAAACAGCCACCGACAATCCTACCCGTACCGTGGCCAATTTGCGCATGCACTTCGACCGGGGCGGCGGCGCCCTGGGCACCTCCGGCAGCGTGAGCTACATGTTCAACCGCAAAGGGGTATTCAAAGTCAAAGCAGAAGGCCGCGACTGGGACGAGATGGAACTCGAACTGATCGACGCCGGCCTGGAAGAGATCAAACCCGAAGAAGAGGAAATGGTCCTTTATACCGACTTCAAAGACTTCGGCGCTATGCAAAAAGCGCTCGAAGACCGCGGCATCGAGCCGAGCAGCGCTCAGCTGGAGTGGATTCCCACCCTGACCAAAAAACTGAACGACGCAGAAGTGGAACAATTGATCAAACTCCTCGACCGCCTCGAAGAAGACGACGACGTGCTCAACGTATTCCATACCATGGACATGTCGGAGTAATAAAAGCCGGCAAATCGGCCCTAATTTTAAGAGAGGCTGTCTGGGGTCAGACAGCCTCTCTTCTTTTTTACAAGAATTATCGTTCCAGCGTCACATCGCCTTTGTACAGCGCCTCCGTCCCGTCGATAAACTCCACAACGCAATACCAGACAAACACCGCCGGGTTCATCGGCTCCCCGCGGTGCGTGCCGTTCCAGCCGAGCCCCGGATTGTTGGGCACAAAATCATTCAGTTCATACACCAGTTCGCCCCAGCGGGAGAATACCTGCAGCGTCTTGACCCTGGGTACCCGCTCGGGATCGGCAAAAACGGTGAAAAAATCGTTGTAGCCGTCCTGGTTGGGCGAAAAAACATTCGGGATATATACATCGATCCGGCGGTCGACAATAAGCAACACCGGCGCCCGGTCTTTGCAGCCGTTGACCGTAGTGGCCTCTACTTCGTAGCGAATGGAGCGATAAGGCGTCGCTATGGGATTCAGGCAGTCACTGCAGTCGAGCCAGTCGGCCGGCGTCCACTGTATCGCCGCAATAGCCGAATCCGGCACATTGATCTGGGTATCAAACTGGTAGGAATCGCCCAGCAATACCGTCACCTGCGGGTCAAGTATCAGGGTAAACTCTTCGGCTGCCAAAACCTCCAGTTGTTGCGAGGTGCTGCAACCTTCGGCATCGGAAGCCGTGAGGGTGTACACGGCGGGTTCGAGGTTCCCAAAGTAAGTCTGGCCGCTGAAATGTTGACCGCCGTCGATAGAGAACAGTACCGGCGGTTTGCCGCCCAGAACGCTGTCGATCCGGATTGCTCCCCGGTCGCCGTAACAAGGGGGCTGAATGATCGAAGCCGCCAGCTGCGGATCGATGGGCGTAATGGTGACCTCGTCGGTATCGGTGCAGCCGTTGGCGGGATTGGTGACCAGAAGCGAGTAGGTGCCGGGTTCGCCGATGAGCGGCGCAGCGGTATTGTTGCCGCTGATAATCAGGCCATCGGAACTCGACCAGGCAAAATTGAGCGACGGGCCGCCGCCGGAGCCACTGCCATCGAGATTGGCCTGTTCGCCATAACATTTGATACCAAACGGGGCTCCGGCATCCGCTTGCGGCGGCGCAACATCGGCTTGTACCGTAGTGGAAAGCGAGTTGTCGCATTGATTGACAGGGTCAATGCCGATGAGCAGATAGGTTCCGGGAAGCGTGACCGGCAGGTTGCTTCCGGTGCCGATAATCGTTGTGTCTGAACCGTTTATCGTCGCCCAGCTCAATGAAATACCGGGCGCAGGCGAGCCCCCGCTCAGGGTCACGGCCGTATTGGTACAGGTGAGTACGGCCGGTGGGTTGATAAACAATGGCGGGTACGCCAGGTCTTCATTGATCACCAAATGAGCCGTGTCGGAGCAGAACGTGAGCGTATCCAGGATGACGAACTGGTAAGTTCCGGGTTCGTCGATCTGCAAAACGGTTCCGGGCGAATAGGTATTTCCATTGCTGATCCAAATGACGTTGAGATTCATCGAGCCCTCTGAAATGCCCGACAGCAAAATCTCGTCGATCGTGCAATCCAGCACGTCGTCCGGATTGGCGACGATACTGGCCTCAGGGTGATTCGTGATGTCTTCTACCTGCGTTTGTACCGTATCTGCACAACCTTGCGCCGTCACAATCAGCCGGTACTGGCCAGCCGCGCCTGCCGTTGCAAGAGGCTGATTGGTACTTCCGATCAGCAGCCCGTTGGCGGTACTCCACTGGAAAAGCGAGCCGGACAAGTTTGAGGTTCCGGTAAGCGTCACTTGCAGCACTGCGCAGGAGAGCGCGGCCGGAGGGGCGATAGCCGCCACCGGTATCTCGCGGAACACCACCGGTGTGCCCGCAGAGACGACGGTGCAAAAATCGGAGAGATCGACATTGCCGGCGCCATCGTTGTTGCCGGCGGCTACTGAAACATAATACGTTGTCCCATAAGACATTAATGCCGAATTGAAACAGAACACAGGCTGCGAGTTACGGGCTATTTCATTGATGATCTGATTGCCCGACCCTTCATGCAAAATGAATTGCAGCACATCGTTGTTTTCCAAAAACTGTCCTGCCGGGTTGTACGTTGCCGTGACGCAGCCGTTTCCGCATTGTACAATCGACTGGCCTTGCATCATGCCCACGGCCGTGCTGCAGGTAATCAGATCGATATTGAATCCACAGTCGACCGGACAGCCGTTGGCGTCCGTCACGGCTACGCCGTAGGCGCCCTGGGCGAGATTGCTGATATTCAAGTTGCCCGGAAAGACATTGTTCTGGGTGCCGCCGGGCGTCCAGCTGACGGAATATGGCGGCGTACCGCCCGACAGCGCAACCACGGCAGAGCCGTCGGACAAACCCGGTGCGCTCACGGTACCCGAAGCGTTGCAATTCGCCTGCAATGCGCTTGCAGGTTGGTCGACAGTGAGGGAAAGCTCGGCGCTGCATCCCAGCGCATCGGTCACCGTTAGGGCGTAATTGCCCGCCGGCAAAGCATTCAAATCCTCAGGATTGCCCGGCGCAGCCGGCGACCAATTGAAAACAAAGGGCGCTGCACCGCTGGTAACCGTCAGATCGACAACACCGGTAGCGTTACCAAAACACAACACATCGGTAACTGAATGATCGAGCAAAACCGGGGTCAGATCATTGCCAACAATAAAAGTGGACTCGGCCGTACAGGCGCCGCCCGCACTGACCGTCACTGTGTAAGTACCCGCCGGCAAACCTGTCAAATCCTCTGAAAAAGCAGAATTAGACCAGGAGTACGCGTACGTCAGCGCCGGGGAAACAGCAATGTCGATGGCGCCGTTCGAGGAAATACACGACGAATTCGGCGTGTTGGTTCCGCTTATCGTCGGGATGGTAACATTCTCCGGAATGGTAAAACTATTGGTCGTCGAACAACCATTAGCGCCGGTAACGGTAACCGAATAGCCGCCGGAAGGCAGCCCGATCAGGTCTTCCACAACACTGTTTTCCGACCATCAATAAACATAGGGCGACTGTCCGCCGCTGGTTGTCAGATCGATGGCGCCGCTGTTTTGGCCACAAAATGCAGGCGTGACGGTATTGGTCAGGCTGGGCGCGGTTGCGGCATCCGTAATATTGAAATTAGCCGTGCTTGTACAGGTATTACCCGCCGTTACCGTCACGGTATATGCGCCCGGCGACAATCCGGCCAGGTCCTGGTTCATACCTGAATTTGACCACGAATAATTGTAAACCAGTCCATTACCCGGGTCGGCAGGTGTAACGGACAGGTCAATTTGTCCGTTGTCTATTACACAGGAAGTATTGTTTGTGGCTGCACCGCTCAATGAAAAACTGACACTGTTCTCCGGCACATTCATCGTGGCCGTCGCGGTGCATTGGTTGGCATCCGTGACGGTGACGGCATAACTGCCATCGGTGATACCGGCGAGGTCTTCCGTCATAGGGCCGCCCAGCCATTGGTAGGTAAAGGGAGGCGTTCCGCCCGAAACGTTGAGATCAACGGCGCCATTGGCCAACCCGCAAATCTCCGGACTGATCGTCTGGCTCAGACCGGGATAACTGCGGTTGTCGGGTACGATGAATGAAATGGAAGCAACGCAACTGCCGGTTTCGGTGACGGAGACCTCGTAAGTACCGGGCATCAGATTACTCAGGTCTTGGGTAGTCAGACTGTTCGACCACAGGTAAGTGTACGGCCCGGCCGGCGTCACAGTCAGGTCGATGGCGCCGTTGGGGCTTACGCAATTGGTCAAAGCGGTTACCGTGCCACTTAAACTGAACGTTGAACTGTTGTTGGGCACAACCAGGGTCGTGTCGCTTGGGCATCCGTTGGCATCCGTTACGGTGACGCTGTATGTTCCGGGAAGAATGCTGTTCAAATCTTCAGTTACGGCCATGTTCGACCAGGCATAGCCATACGGTGGGGTTGCGCCGCTGACCGATAAATCGATTGCGCCGTTGTTCAGGCTGCAAATAGCGGCCGTCACCGCTGCCGTCAGATCGGGATTGGGCGTATTATTCCCAACCGTATACGTCGCCGATGCAGAGCAACTCGCGCCGGCACTGACCGTTACGGTATAGGCGCCGGGAGGCAAGCCGCTCAAGTCTTCGGTAACCGCGGTATTGGACCAAACGTAGTTGTAAGCGCCGGCCGGCGTTACCGTGATGTTGAGACTGCCGTTGGGCGCTGCGCAGGAGGTATTTTCTACGGATATACCACTGATATTCAAGGCAATATTATTATTCACCACAGTCACCGTTGTTGTCGCGGAGCAGCCCCAGAAATCCGTGACGGTCAGGGTAAAGTTGCCCGGCGGCAGGTTGCTCAGGTCTTCGGTGGTCGCAGTATTCGACCATAAATAGGAGTAGGGGGTAGTTGCGCCGCTGACCGTGGCATTTGCGCCACCGTTGTTGAGGCCGCAGGTAGCGGGCAAACCAATGGCCGAGAGGTTGGGAGCAACCGCGGCATTGGCAATATCAAAACTGGCGGTCTCCGAACAAGTTCCCAAAACGATTGTAACGGAGTAGGTCCCGGCCGGTATGTTGTTGAGATCGGGCGTATGCAGGTTGTTCGACCAGTTGTAAGTGTAGTTGAAAGGCGGTTGCACGTCCAGGTCGATAAAACCGTTGGGTGTGGTGCAGGATGTATTATCGGAGGCCACGCCATTGGGTGAAATCGCCAGGGTATTGCCCGGGACATTGATCTGGGTTTCCGAAGTGCAACCCAACGCCGTGGTCACCGTAACGGCGTAATCACCGGCTGGCAGGTTGTTCAAATCCTGAGAAACGGCATTATTGGACCAATGATAGGAGTATGGGGCTTGTCCGCCGGAAATTTCGAGATCAATCATGCCATTGGGCAAATTGCAAAATGCCGAACTGACGTCGACGATAAGCCCCGGATATTCAATCAGATCATCCACGGTAAAACTGGCGGTTTCCGTACAGGTACCGCCGGCGCTCACCGTCACGGAATAGGTTCCGGGCGCCAAATTGCTCAGATCTTCGGCAGTTGCGCTGTTCGACCACAAGACCGAGAGGTTGGTCGGACTGAGAATCATGTTGATTGCGCCGTTATTGACCAGACAAGAGGTCTGCGGCGTGACGAATCCGTCGATACTGATCGGAATCTGGTAGTTATCGATTGTTACACCATCTACCTCGGTGCAGCCGTTGGCGCCGGTGACCGTCACGATGTATATGTCGGCCGGAATGCCGTTCAAATCCTGCGAAGTCGCGCTGTTCGACCACAGGTAAGTAAATGGCCCTACCCCGCCGCTCACACTCAGATTGATGGAGCCATTGCTCAAACCACAGCTTGCACTGGTACTGCTGAACGATAAGTTGGGGGTGTTCGGGTTGTCCGGCACCACATAGGCATCGGTCTCCGTACAAGACCCGCCGGCACTTACGGTGACCTGATAAACGCCGGGCGCCAGCCCGCTGATATCCTGGGTCGTGGCCGTATTCGACCAGATGTACGTGTAGTTACCGGAAGGCGCTACGCTGAGATTGATGCTCCCGTTGCCTGCCAGACAGGTTGTGTTGGCCGTAACCACGGCAGATAAATTGATCGGCGGGTTGTTGTTTGGCACGGTGATGTCGGCAGTTGTGGGGCAGCCATTGGCGCCGGTGACCGTAACGGAATAGGTGCCGGCCATGAGTCCCGTCAGGCTGGGCGTGGTAGCGCTGTTCGACCACAAGTAAGAATAAGGCGCAACCCCGCCACTCACATTCAACGTGATAGCGCCATTGGGCAGATCGCAAGTAGAACTGGAAATATTTTGATTGAAAATCGGCGCGTTGGGTACATCGGGAACCGTAAAATCGGCAGTTTGCGTACAAGTTCCGCCGGCGCTCACGGTCACGGAATAAGTTCCGGGCGCCAAACCGCTTAGGTCCTGCGTCGTCGCAGTGGTAGACCAGATGTAGGTGTACGAACCGCCAGGCGTCACAGTCACGTCGATGCTACCGTTGAAATTGCCGTTGCAAGTGGTATTGGGTTGAATGCTGGCATTGACGTTGATGGGCGGATTGTCGTTGGGCACTGTGATATCGGCCACATCGGTGCAACCGTTGGCGCCGGTGACTGTGACCGAATAAGGTCCTGCCAGCAGGCCGGTTAGATTGGAAGTCGTGGCTGAATTGGACCACAAATAAGTATATGGCGTCACCCCGCCATTTACCGAAAGGTTTATGGCGCCGTTCGGCAGGTCGCAGGTAGAGGGCGTAGCATTCGGCGTAATTGTAGGTTCATTGGGTTGATCCGGCACAGTAAAGTCAGCGGTTGTGGAGCAACTACCCTGCCCCGTCACGGTCAATGAATACGTACCCGGCGCCAGGTTGCTCAAATCCTGGGTT
>JADZFP010000626.1 GCA_020849825.1 Saprospiraceae bacterium | reverse complement strand
TGCCGGGCATAGGTCAAGGCGTGCCACGACCATAGTTTGGCGGCAAAAGGATGCCCGCCCATGTTGTTTTTGGCAAAAACGCCAAGGCTTTGGTCGAGCAGCGCGTGTACTTCCTCATACTTTAATTGTCTGGAGAGCACATCGGCCAGTTTGATCGTACGCTGCTGATAATCAGGCCAATTACCGGACAGGCTGTCGCCCCTGCGCTGCTCAAACAAGCGGATGGCCGCTTCGTCGTAGCGTTTCAGCGTGATCAGTGAATCGGTCAGGGCATCGGAAGTTGGTGGTGTGGCAGTTTGCTGCTGTCCCTGCAACAGGGGCCAAAGCCCGAGGGACAGCAGCAAAAGGTAGGCAAAGATTCGTTTCATGGCAGCCGGCATTCGTGGAGTTTTGCCGGCAATTTTAACTTTTTTTCAGGAAACGGCGGCCAACCAGCCTTATTAACAACAGCAGCGCGGCAACCGCGGCAGCCGCGGCAGGCCAGGAAACATTGCCAAAACACCCGCCACCGCCGCCGCCATTATTGCAGGGCGGCAGTTTGATTTCGTAGATGATCTCGGCACTGCAACCGGTGTCTTCGTCGGTGAGGCCGAAATAGTATTTCAACTGGGTGGTGTTGACCAATTGGCGGCTCATGCTCAAACCATTCTCGGGGCACTCGTGCCATTGCAGGTTGCCCGAATGGTTGCCGGTGGCCGTGGCGGTCAGGGTTCCGTTGACCACACCGGTGCAAGGGTCGATCTGGAGGCCGGAGGTATTGACCTGAATACCCAGGTCGCAATCGTTGTCGTAGGTAATATCGAGCCGGCCGCGGGTGCAGGTAGTTGCCGTATTGCCCTGCGACACGATCAGGGTGTATTGCTGGTGTTTCGGGTTGGAGAAGACCGGGTTGAGATCGGTGGGTTGGTTCAGATCGGCCCCAGGGTACCACAATTGTTTGTTGAAACCAAAAGTAAAGGGGGGTGACTGGATCAGATCGATCAAGCCGGGCGTGAGGATGGGAATACCATTGACCGGAAAGGTGTCGTTGACGAAATAGGCGGAATCGGCAACGGTCAGGCAGGTGTCGCAACTTTGACAGTTGATATAGGCCGCTGCCAGGTCAGTTTCCATCCAGGGGTTGCAATCGAAACGGATGCGGGCGCGGTTGAGGATGGCATTGCAGGGGTATTGGGCCGCTTTGACCGGATCAATAGCGCAGCGGAAAGAGATGGAGGCTTTTGTATCCGCTTCGGAAAAAGAGGTATTCAGCCCCTCCTCGTTCAAGCCGCGCAAGGCGTAGGGATCGAGTGTAAATACCACTTTCCGGTCGTTTCCGGGCGGCGAGACGACGGGCATTTGGGCAGTCGGCCATTTGATCAGTTTGGGTGATTCATTTTTCAACAGGTAGTGCAACTCGTCTTCCACGACGATTTTGTCGGTCGGGCCGGTGCCGTTGTTCTGAAAAGTAACGGTAAAAGTCACCGAATCCTGGGTCATGCAGATGTTCTGTTCAGCAACGACCTTGTTATTGGGGTCGTGCGAATCGACGATGGTCTGCGACGGCAGCGACGATTGGGCCTGTATGGCCACCCCACAAGCAGGACTTTGCGGCGCGATAAAATCCACCCAGGGCGTATTGTAATGCGTCGCGGTATTGACCGCCGTGGATGTCGTGCAGCGCACGAAAGCATTGCGCCGGGCGCCCCGGTTCAGGTTTTGAAACGGCAGGGTGATTTCTTTGTACACCACCCCGTTGAGGGTCACGTCGGCTGCCGTAGCGGCGGTGGAGGTTTCAAATTCATCGGTGACGTCGTAGTTGATCACGTTTTTATCGACATACAGTTTCAGGTCGCCGTTCAGGTTGTCGCAACGCCCGTCGGTCGGGTTCTGATACTCGATGATGTAGGTCAGGATATTCCCCTTGCGCGGACTGAGCGAGCTGCCGAGCCGGACCATCGAGCCGGCGGGCATGGCCGGCGTGCGCTGTGCGGCGGCGCCGGGCGTACTATGCGCGGAATTGACGTTAAACGATCCGTTGGCAATGCGGCCGGGGTTGGTGTTGGTGTCGTCGTACGTCGGCGCTACTTCTACCTGTACGCTGTGGTTGCCGGTTTGTTCGAAGGCAAAACCCGTCGATTCGAAGGCCGCTTTGGTTCCCATCCAGTAGGTACCGTCGTCAAAAGTGGCCAAAACGCGCCAGTTGTCGAAATCGTTGGCGGCCGGCACGACAAGGGTATGCGAAGCGTCGAACGAATCGGCGGGTGTCGGCAACGACCCGAGGGTAAAAAAGTATTCGTACTGGTTTTTCACTGAATTATACTGCACCGTTGGAGCATTCAGGGTTGGCCCGCCTGAAGGCCAGTTGAACGAAAAATAGACCGATGCGCTCAACACGATTACCGCCGGGATCAGCCAGTGGCGGGCGATGGATTTTTTCATAAGGCATAAAGTTTGAAAGTGGACAATGCAATCAGGCGATCAGGTGCGGCTAATTTTTATTGTAAATCCTCCAATTCAACTTGTTGTTACCCTTAAAGGTGAGAAAAACGGGGTGTTTGGCAATATTTTATTTCCCGCAGACCAACGCGGACGGACGCGCAGATTTGGACAGGTTCTGATGTCTGCCCAATCTGCCACTCCTTCGCGAAAATCTGCGGGAAATACCATCAGGATGCACTCGAATCTTCGAATCCTCGCATCCTCAAATCTTCAGTTAAAAAAATCAATTCCCGTTCTGCACGATTTTCAGCGAGCCGGCTGCTTTCCCGTCGGCGCGCAGGGTGCATACGTAGGTACCGGCGGGAGCGCCCGAGAGGTTCAGGTCGGCGCTGATCTGGCCCCGGTCTGTCACCGTACGGCGTGTGATTTCGCGGCCGCTCATGTCGGTCACCACGAGTTCGGCGGAGCGAACAGTTTCCGGGATGTTGCAATTGATCATGGTTGTTCCGGAAAACGGATTGGGCTGGTTGCTCATCTGAATCTGGAGCGGCGCGGCGGGTGCGGCGGAGCGGTCGAGCGCCGCTTCGAGGCGGGCCAGGCGGGCTTCGAGGGCCTCGATCTGCTTGTCTTGCTCGGCAATGCGGGTTTCGAGGGCTTCGATCTCTTCGTCTTTTTCCGTTTTCAGTTCTTTCACCGCTTCGGTCAGCACGGGGATGACGCCCAGGTAGTTGACGGCCAGGTAGCCGTCGGGGCCTTCCTGCACGAGTTCAGGCAGCACTTCTCGGAATTCCTGGGCCACGTAGCCGTCGGTTTTGCCGCCGGGGAAATTGCGTTCGGCAAATTCGGACTGGCGGTATTGGTACTGCACGCCGCGGAGGCGCGTCACGGTAGCCAGGGCGCCGTCGAGGGCGCGGATATCCGATTTGAAACGGCGATCGGAAGCGACGAACAGGCCGCCGGAATAGTAACCGCTGCCACCCACGTAGAGGCGATAGGTACCCGGATTGGCCGTGAGACCGATGCCCACATTGCCAACGTTGTCGATGCGCATGCGTTCGGCATTGGCCGTCCAGTCCCAGAAAAGGAGGTGACCTGCGCCTTGTACGTTGCCCGGGCCGGTGGAATGGAACGACCAGTTTTTGGCGCCGGCGCCGCTGGCGAGCAGCGAGAGGGTGGCGGCAGAGGTACCCGTCTGGGTGACGCGGATACCGTCGTTGCTCGCTGCCGTGCTGAGGTGCAGTTTTGTCGCCGGCGCAGGCGTATTGATACCCACGTTGCCGTTGGCGCAGATACGCATGCGTTCGGTACCGCCGATGGTGCCGTCGACCCGGAAGATCAGGCCGTCCTGGGCGGTGCCACCCGCCGTGCGCACGTCGATAAAGCCGTTTTTAAACCCTGCGCCGGCGCTGTTGAAGAAAGAAAGGCGCAGGCCGTTTTGGCTCGACGTGGTCACGCCGCCGAAGAACAGGTTGCCGACGCCGCCGCCGGTGGAGTAATCGAGCAGCAGGTTGCCGCCCGATACCTGGAGGCGTTGAGACGGTGTATTGTTACCAGTGCCGATGCCCACTGCGCCGCCGGAGCTGATACGCATGCGTTCGGCGCTGCTGGTGGCAAAAGCCATGGTGTTGGCCGCCGGCCGGAAGATACCGTTGCCGCCGCCGCCGTCGTTGAGGCTGCCGCCGCCGGCCCCGGTAAACCCGATAGCCGGATTTTGCGCTGTTTCACCTTGTGCAAAAAGAATGCGGCCGCCGCCATCGAAGTTTGAAATGATCGCAGGGTTGACAATCACCTGCGCCTTGGCATAAGGGTAAGCGATCAGAAAGAACAGGCAGATCGAGGAGAGTCTGATAAAGACCTTTTTCATGGTAATATGATTTTTTGAATGAAATTTGGGTTCCCTACTCTATCGCAGCTTTTCGGGGACCGCTGTTGAAAAAAAGCGCTTTTTCACCCAAATCACCCCTTCGCCAGGCTTGTTACCCCCTGTCCTGTATTTTTACAAAAAAAATTTTCCAAAGGCCCGATTACCTTCGCCGCAAGCGTTCAGACCATACTTTTCATGCACCCTGACTTCCATTACATTCAAAGTCTGCTGGACAACCACCATACCGGCATCTCGGCGATCTATGCCCGGTTTTCTGCCGGTATCGAGCGTTTCGTGCGCGCCAACAGCGGCAATACCGACGACGCCCGCGACGTGTTTCAGGAATCCCTGCTGGTGATTACCCGACAGGCCCGGCGACCCGGCTTTCAACTCACCTGCCCTTTCGAAGCCTACCTGTTTATGGTGTGCCGGGGCCGCTGGCTCAACGAATTGAAGCGCCGCCAGCGGGCAGCGGTAACAATCGCCGAGTCGAGTGGATTTACGGACAATGAAGATGCCGGCGCGCTGGCCGACGCCACGCTCCGCGAAGAAGCCAGGGACAAGCTGTTCCGCCGTTTTTTTGACAAACTCTCCGCCGGTTGTCGTCAGATCATCCAGCTGGCCTGGACCCCAAACACCTCGATGGAACAAGTGAGCGCCCAACTGGGTGTGAGCTACAATTACGCCCGCAAGCGGAAATCCGAGTGCATCGCCCAACTTATGGAATGGGTGCGTGCCGCCCCGGAATTTGCCAGCCTGCGCTAACCGGATTTTCGCATGGAAGAACTGTACAACCGAATAGAAGATTACCTCGACGACACCCTCTCCCCCGCCGATCGCGCGGCTTTCGAGGCCGAACTGGCCGCCGACGCCGAGCTGGCCGCGGCACTGGAAGTCGTCAGGGAAGCCCGAGAACGGCTCTCCCGGCAATGGGCCGGCGAGGCCGCCGACACAGCCCTGCATGCTACGCTGCGACAGGTAGGCGCGCAACATTTCGGCGCGAGCGAACCCGCCGCAACGCAAACCAATCGCCCCTGGATCGTGCGGCGCTGGCCGGCGCTGGCAGCCGCGGCAGCCATCGCGGGACTGCTCATCTGGCTGGGTTGGCCCGCCGGAAATACCGACGCCCGCCTTTACGCGCAATACAAAACCTATCCGAAAGCCGGCTTCGTGACCCGAGGCGGCGGCCCCGACCAGGCCGAACTCGCCAATGCCACCGCGGCATTCAACCAGGGGCGGTATCAGGACGCACTTCCCGTACTCGAACAACAAGCCGCTGCCTATCCCGACGACCTCGAAGCCCGCTTCTTTCTCGCACTCTGCCTGATCGAAACAGGGCGCACTGCCGACGGGCGCGCACAACTCGAACAAATCAGCGCCGCACCCAATGCCTGGGCCAGCGATGCCCGCTGGCAACTGGCGCTGAGCTACCTGAAAGAAAAAGACCGCTCCCGCTGCCAGGAATTGCTCAGTGGCATTCCACCCGACGACGCGCATTATGAACAGGCGCAGCAACTATTGGCCAAACTGCGCTAAATTTTCAGTTTTTCCAGCAACCATTCCCGCTCGGCCACCGAACCGGCAGCCTGAATCCGGACGGCCAGTTGGCGGCGCTGCGCTTTTTTCTGACCTGCCACTTTCATCAACCGGTTGGTGAAACGCGCAAAATTGAGGTAGCTGTCGCGGTGATACCCCAACTCTTTCTGACGCCGCAGATAGGCCTTGAAACTGTCCAGCAAACTGGCCAGTGCCTGCCACTCGCCCAGTTCGTAATAACTGCGACTCAGCAGTTTCCGGGCATCCAGCTGGATGAAAATTTCGGAGAAATCAACTGCGCGCAGCAGTTCGAGCACGGGCTCGTATTCCGAGCGGCGAAAATGAAAACCCGCCTGGGCATAGCGCCAGGTGTTGTCGCGTTCGCCGGGCGGCAGCAGGGCGCGACCGCGTTCGAGGAAGTCGCGGGCCCAGCTGTGTTCGCCGGTCAGCTGAGCCAGGTTGAGCAGGTTGATGTAGGTGTATTTAGGCAACAGGCCGTTGTCGGTGAGCAAGCCCGAGTCGAGGGCTTCGCGGTACAGTTCGAATGCTTCGCGGGTATAGGTACGCTCTCCCCGGTTGTGGCGGCGAATGGCGAAATTGATGGCCGTCATGTACAGGTCGCGGCCCTCGGCAGGCGGAAAAAGGCCGACGTGTTCGTGCAGCAGGTTTTTCAGCCGCCGGTATTGGATCTCGTTGTCGGGGTCGGCCTGTGCGGCCAGCGCGGCATGGGTGAGGGCCAGGGCGGGGTGCTGACTGTCGGCAGCGGCATTCAGCGCTTCGGCCGACAACGGCACGGGCGGCTGCGCCTCGCGGGCCAGCGATTGGAACGAACGGGCGGTTGCCGACCAGCGCAGGTTTTCGAGCAGGAAAAAATGGGCCAGCGCTTCGGTTGCGGCGCCCAGATTGGTCGGGCCGCTGCGGCGTTCCATCGTCAGGCGGGCAAACATTTCATTTTGCAACTGGTATTCGAAGAGCCACCAGCCCGCGTTGCGCAGGGGCGAAGCGGCATGGTCGCGCGCCAGTTCGCGGGCATTGGTGTCGAAATGCGCGACCAGTCCGCGCTGGCGGAAAGCCCGGCAACGCAACAGCCGTTGCTGAAACCGGTCGGCCTGCAATTCTTCCTCGGCCCAAAACTGCTCGATTCGTTCGGCCAGAAAATTGACCAGGTAATTGAACTGCCGGCGGTCGAAAGGCTGACCGGGATAAATTTTCGCCCAAACCTCCTCCCGCGTCGCTGATTCCGGAAGCGGGCAGGGTTGCGTTTTGAGCCATTCGTACAAGTCGATGATATCGCCGCGGCGGTTGAAATAGGGCGAACGGAGAAATTTCCCGAGGCGGGCCCGTTCTTTATCGGTCAAAACGGCAAATAACTGGGCTGCAAGGGTGCTTTTCATTTTTTGATCAAAGGCGTATTTTGTTTTTATTTTTTACCCCAAATTAACGTTAATTTACACAAAAAACCTGTTTATAAAATCATTTTTAAATAAAATCCGCTTTTTATTTTTTTGATTGAAATGAAATTTTGTACAAAAAACAACCATGCCGCTACCTGCATTTTTGTCAAAAAAAGAAAGCGACCATGAACACCACTCCTTTTCAAGTCCGGCGAGCACTGTGCCTGATAATCCTGCTGGCCTGTTTTTCTGCCGATATACATGCACAGGGCTTTTATCACAACTACCCGTTCAGCACCTGGTTTCAGGGCGGCCCCCAAACGATCTACCCGCAAGCCAACGGCAACTACCGGCTGGCTGCCAGTTCATTCCCCGACTTTGGCAACGAGATCAGTCTGCTCTGGTACAATACTGACGCGCAGGGCGCACTGATCGACATCGAAACGGAAGCCATTCCGCTCGGGGTATTCCCCATCCATCTGCTGGAAAACGGCGTACTCTGGACCCAACTTGCCGGCAATACGGTAATCGTCAGACTCGCCGATGGCAATACGCTCGACCTGAACTTCCCCGGCGCGATCAGTGTAGAGGTGCTCAATATCGAGCCGGGGCTCGACGGGGCCGTGTTTGTGCGGGGCTACACAACGACAGGCGTCAACAGCTACGCAGGCTTTGTAAGCAAAATCAGTCCCGACGGCAACCTGCTTTGGCAAAGCACGCACCCATACCCCACGCTGAACAACAACTCCGCTAACAATCTGGTACCGACGGCCGATGGAGGTTGTATCGTGGAAAGTTCAAAAGCCGGCTTTAATTACGACGATATACACTACCTGCATAAATTCAGCAATACGGGGGCGCTTCAATGGACATACTCTTCGCTCAACGCCGCTCCGAGCCAGATCTACACCCTGCGGAATTTTGCGATCAACCAGGCCCAGGAAAGTTTCCTGCCGGTGCGGACGGCCAATCAAACCGGGCTTACCGACAGTCTTTTTCTGTTGCGCATCAGTCCCGGCGGCACACTGTTGAAAAAAACCAATATTTCCCAGGCGCTGAATGCCCCGGGGTACCGCCCCGAAGCGCGGGTGGTGATCCCAACAGCCGATGGCGGCTGCGTGCTGTTGCTGGAAGGGCATATTCTGGTCAGCACGGAAAAACGCCTGGTGAAAGTCGGCGCCAACGGCGCGGTGCAGTGGCAAAAAACGCTCAATTTTCTCGACTCCGACGGCGTCGTGGGTTTGAGCGACGGGCGCGAAGAACCGGACGGGAGCCTGCTGTTGCTGGGTTACGCCAATGTCCAGGAAGACCTGTTTTTTATCAAATTCGGCGCCGACGGCGCTGTTTTTCCCCATGTGCTCGATGGCCGGGTAGCCCGTGATTCGACGTTCAACTGCGCGGTCGACGACTTCGATCCGCCCTTTGAAGGCTGGGTCGTGCGCGCCACGGGCAATAACATCAACTACTACGCGGCCACCGACGCCAATGGGCATTACACCATTTCCGACCTCGACAACGGCACTTACCTTGTGGAAGTGATCCCGCCCAACTATCTCTGGAACGTCTGCAACGGCCCGCTTTCGGTCAGTTTCAATTCGACCGACCCGCTGACCGATACCCTCGACCTGCCCGTACAAGCCCTGTACGATTGTCCGATCATGAGTGCCGACATGCAGGTCGGTTTGCTTCGTCGCTGCATGCAGGCGACTTACACGGTCCAGTATTGCAACAGCGGCAACCAGACCGCCGACATGGCCCAATTATCGATCCTGCTCGATCCTTTGCTCCTGCTCGGCTCCGTGTCGGCGCCCTACACCCTGAACGGCGACACCATCCTGATCGACCTGGGCTCGGTGCCGCCAGGTTTCTGCGACGAAATCAGCCTGAACGTTACGGTGGATTGCGATGCCGAGCTGGGGCAAACGCTTTGCAGCGAAGTGCATGTCAGTCCCGATTCCATTTGCGGCGACGACGACGTACCCGGCTGGTCGGGCGCCTACATTGTCACCTCGGCCGAATGCGAAGGCGATTCCGTAAAACTAATCCTGCAAAACCAGGGCGACGCGCCCTCGCAACAACTCGACTTTATCATTGTCGACGACCACGTGATAACGATACAGGGTACGTTCAGTTTGCCCGCCGGAGATTCCGAATTCTATACAGTTCCGGCCGACGGCAGCACCTGGCGACTGATCGCGCAGCAGGAACCGGGTTTCCCCTTCGCTTATCCGACCGCTTCGGTCGCCGTGGAAGGCTGCACGGTGGTACCGGGGTTATTCAGTATCGGCATGGTCAATCTTTTCTCCAATTTCAGCGGCGATCCCTATCAGGATGTCGCCTGCAACGTCGTCATAGGATCATTTGATCCCAACGACAAACAGGCCTTCCCGACCGGCTTTGGCGACGAACACCTGATCAAACAAAACGAACCCATCGAATACCTGATCCGGTTCCAGAACACGGGCACCGACACGGCCTTCACGGTGGTCATCCGCGATACGCTTTCGGCTTGGCTCGATCCGGGCAGTATCCGCCCCGGCGCTGCCAGTCATCCGTACACCTGGTCGCTTACCGGGCCGGGCATCGTCCGCTTCGTCTTCGACGATATTCTGCTGCCCGATTCCAACGTCAACGAAGCGGCCTCGCACGGTTTTGTCCAGTTTTGGATCAATCAAAAAACCGACGTGCCGCTGGGCAGCGTGATTGAAAACCGGGCCGGCATCTATTTCGATTTTAATGAACCGGTCATCACCAACACGGTTTTCCACACCGTCGGGCACAACTTTATACCGCTTTCCGCCTCCCCGCAACCCAACACATTGCCTCGCATCCGCCTCGAACCCAACCCGGCCAACCAAAGCACCCGCCTCTCGGCCGACCAGCCGCTGCCGCCCGGCCTGACGCTCGTGGTGCGCGATGCGACGGGCCGCCTGGTCGGCGTACAGACGATCGGGGAACAGACGACGGAGATACCCCGCAACGGGCTGCCCTCGGGTTTGTACTTTTTGGAAATACGCGATGAAAAAGGCCTGCTGGCCGTGAGCCGGTTGATTTGGGCGGATTGAGGGATGGATTTCCAGCGGATGGACGCAGATTTCTTCGCAGAATACGCTGGCAATCTGCGAAAAAAATCTGCGCTTATATCCGCTGGAATCTTTTCTTTTCTAATCCCTCAAGGGCAACTTGAACGTCCCTTTCCAGAATTTCACCTTTTCCGGGTTGTCCGGGTTGCTTTGCGGTTGCCTAATGTTATAGGAAGCCCGGAACCGACCTTCAATCTGTTTGTTGATCGTGTCCCAGGTATCGATGATGAGGTAATCGTTGAGGGCCGTAGTATCCATAAAATAGTAATCATCTGGCACATCGC